>JBKQUS010000188.1:0-59296 GCA_052325505.1 Limisphaerales bacterium | reverse complement strand
GAAAACTCTTCTTCCGACTCTTGGAACAGGCAGTCCGGGTCGGACCAGTAACTTACGAAACGATCATCCAAGGAACACCTCCTCTACACCAGCAGTAGTGGTGTAGTAGCAAAGTGGATAGCCCTATGGAATAATTTGGTTGGAGCAGTGCAAAAAACGCTTGACGAGCAGTGTCAGATCCTGTAGTCATTAAGAACGCTTCATGGTAGGATTGCCATGGTTTATGAACAGCGGCAGGGATGCCACTTTGGTTGGGATAGGTTGGCTTGGACTTGAGGGGCAAAGGGTTGGGAGAAGACCAAATTAGCAATTATTATTGGCAGTAGGCGGATTAGTCGTTTGTCTAATTAATGCAGATTTCAGATCCAGCATGGTATTGTGCAAGAACGAAGCCGAAGCACGAGCACATCGCCGCGGCCAGTATCAGCAAAAACTTGGGCTTGGAAGTTTTCCATCCTCGTTTGAGGATGGAGCGGGCCACACGGCGGGGCGTGATGCGGGTTGTCGAACCGCTTTTCCCCTGTTATATTTTTGTTCGTTGCATTCTTGAGAATGGGCTGGATGACATCCGCCATGTCACGGGGATTAGCAGTCTGGTGCATTTCGGGAAGAAGATTCCGGCGGTGCCGGACAGCGCGATAGACGAATTGAGGCAATGCTTTGAGTCTGAACAGCCTTTGATTGTGCAAGACGGTGTTGTGCCCGGGGCTGAAGTGACTATTGTCGAGGGAGCATTCCTGGGATTCTCAGGAATGGTGGTGCGCGCATTATCAGCGGGGCAAAGGGTACAGATTCTGCTTGATTTCTTGGGCAGGGTAACTTTGACAGAAGTGGATCGAAAATCGTTGAAGCTGGAGAACCGGCGGGTGGCCGACCTCCTGCCTTTGCTGGCAACGAGCGATCCGGCGGACGTTGCCGCCGCGAGTTAATCTGTCTCATCAAGATAGTGATTTATGGGAAAAAGGGAGTGCAGCGAAAAAAGATGGCGAAATGACATCGGCCATCAAGTGCGGAGCTTAGTCAAAAATGTTTTGTCAAAAACAGGTGACAATTCAGGGATGATGGAATGGACATACTTGGACAGTTTAATCTCAGCACGCGAAAATTGAGCGGTCGTGGCCGGGCTTGTTTTGGGGGTTCGGCCTTTATTTCGGACTAAAATGTTAAAGTCAAACGAGACGGCTTCAATCGGGATCAGCTATACCATGCGCGAAGGGCAGCAAGGCTCCTTGCCCCTTGCCGCGCAAAAACCGCTCCCGTCGTGGAAATGCACCCTAGATGTCACATGCATCCTGCTGGCCCTTCCCGTGATCGTGCCCTTGGGCGTGTTCATTGCGCTGTTCATCAAGCTGGTCTCACCTGGCCCCGCCTTTTTCCGCCAGCAGCGCGTCGGCACATTCGGGAAGCGCTTTATGTGTCTTAAATTCCGCACCATGAAAATCGATGCGGACACCAGCGTTCACCAGGCCCATCTCAAGCAGTTGATCACTTCCAACCACCCCACCAAGAAACTGGATTGCAGCGGTGACAAGCGGTTGATTTTCGGCGGTCTGCTTCTCAGGTCCCTTGGCTTGGACGAACTGCCCCAACTGATCAACGTTTTGCGCGGCGAAATGAGCCTGGTCGGCCCCCGGCCCTGCACGCCGTTTGAATTCGACTTGTTCCTGCCCCGCCACAGACGCCGCTGCGAAGCCCCGCCCGGCTTGACAGGCCTGTGGCAAGTCAGCGGCAAGAACAAAACGACCTTCGAGGAGCAGATAAATTTGGATCTCTACTATGTGGAAAACAAGTCGCTCTGGCTCGACCTCAAGGTCATGGCCCTGACGATTCCGGCCATCCTGCTCCTGGTGTGGGAAATGAAAATAGGCGGCGCCAAAACGAAGCCCATTCCTTCCGAGAAGCCCGTGAAAGTTGCACCATGAATACTCCGCCAGTGCCGGGGTGAAGGGTACGGTTTCTGCTTGCTGTCAAGTAGCTCAGGAATTCACAAATTCGAGAATATATGAAACGAATCAAAGTTGGAGTGGTTGGCTGCGGCTATTGGGGCCCGAACCTCGTGCGCAATTTCCGGTCTTTGCCGGACTGCACCCTGGAGATGATGTGCGACTTGAGCCACGACCGCCTCAAGCACCTCTCTTCCTTGTATCCCGAAGTCAAGGGCGAAAAGGATTACGGTCACATGCTCAATGGCGTCGGCATCGATGCCGTGGCCATTGCCACCTCGGTCAAACTACATTTTCCCATGGCCAAGGCCAGCCTGCTGGCGGGGAAACATACACTGATTGAGAAGCCCATGGCGGCCTCCTCGGCACAATGCGCCGAACTGGTGGAACTGGCCCGCAAGCAAGGCGTCGTTCTCATGGTGGGGCACACTTTCCTCTATTCGCCCGCCGTTCGGAAGATCAAGGAGATCGTGGATCGCGGCGATCTGGGCGAGGTGCGTTATATTTGCGCCCGCCGTCTTAACCTCGGCCTGTTCCAGAAGGACATCAACGTCGCCTGGGATTTGGCCCCGCACGACATTTCCATCATTTTACATTTGCTCGGAGAGCAGCCCTACAGCGTCAACTGCCGCGGCAGCGCCCACGTCACTCCGGGCGTGGAAGACGTCACTTCCATGAGCCTGAGTTTTCACAAGGATCGCTCGGCCATTATTCACAGCAGTTGGCTTGATCCGCGCAAAGTCCGGGAGATGACCATCGTGGGCAGCAAGCGCATGGTCGTTTATGACGATGTGGCCCAGCAGGAAAAGATCAGGATTTTTGACGCACGCGTCGAGCGACCGCCGCACTACGACACCTTTGCGGAATTTCATTACGCCTATCACTACGGCGATACATACGCCCCTTACCTCAAGCAGGAAGAACCCCTCAAAACCGAGTGCCAGCATTTCCTGGACTGCATTCAGCACGGCAAAGAACCATTGACCAGCGGAGAAAAAGGGCTGGAATTGGTCAGGATCCTGGAGGTCTCCTCCGAATCTTTGAAGCTGGGCGGCAGTCCTGTGGAACTGACTCCTTGTCCCTCCTCCCAACCCGCCCCCGCTGACGGCCTGCCCAATCCTAACGGCAGGAAAGCTAGGCAAAAGACCTCCCAGTGGCCCGTTCCGGCCACGCCTCCTGTTGCTCGCATCGGTTCCTAGGCGCGATCCGGCTTCATGTCTCATCCCCCGCTCTACCAGCGGATAGCGTCCGACGTGAAAATGGGTAAAGGCGTCCGCATTTATGCCTTCACCAACCTCTACGGCTGCGAGATCGGGGATGACGTGAAGATTGGCTCCTTTGTTGAGATCCAAAAAGGCGCCCGCATTGGTTCCCGCTGCAAAATCTCCAGCCACACTTTCATTTGTGAAGGAGTGGTTTTGGAGGACGACGTCTTTGTCGGCCACAATGTCACTTTCATTAATGACCTCTATCCCCGGGCCACCAATGACGGTGGCGCCCTGCAAACCGAAGCCGATTGGAAATGCATCCCGACTCATGTCAAACGAGGCGCGTCGATCGGTTCCGGAGCGACACTGTTATGCGGCATCACCGTTGGGCCGGGCGCCATGATCGGCGCCGGCAGCGTTGTGACCCGGGACGTTCCCGCCGGCGCAGTCGTGGCAGGTAATCCCGCCCGCCTCCTGAAAAAGGCCGGGCCGGCCGCCGTGTAAGCCTGTTTTTTATGAAAGTTCCATTCCTGGACCTCAAGGCCCATCACCAACCGATGCGTGAGCAACTTGACGCCGCCATCCGCGACGTCATTGACAGCAACGCGTTTGCCGGCGGCCCTTTTGTGGCCGCGTTCGAGCGGGATTTTGCCCAATACTGCGGTTCGGCCTTTGCCGTCGGGGTTGGCAACGGCACGGATGCTCTTTGGCTCAGTTTACTGGCGCTGGGCGTCGGTCCGGGCGATGAAGTCATCACCGTGCCCAGCACTTTCATGGCCACGGCGGAGGCCATCAGTTTCTGCGGGGCGCGACCCAGGCTCGTGGATATCGACGAACGTACTTACACGCTCGATCCGAACCTGCTCGAAGCCGCCATCACCCCCGGAACCAAAGCCATTATTCCCGTTCATCTCTTCGGCCAGTGCGCCGACATGGATCCGATTCTTGAAATCGCGGCCCGGCGCGGCATCCCGGTCGTGGAAGATGCCTGCCAGGCGCACGGCGCGCTCTACAAGGGGCGCAAAGCCGGCAGCATGGGGGTGGCTGGTTGTTTCAGCTTTTATCCCGGCAAAAACCTGGGCGCGTTCGGGGAAGCGGGCGCTGTTGTGACCGGCAGCGCGGAATTATCCGAAAAGATCCGGGTTTTGCGCGACCACGGCCAGCACCGCAAATACCATCATTCGAAAATCGGGTGGAACGCCAGGATGGACGGGATTCAAGGGGCCGTTCTGAGCGTCAAGCTCAAACATTTGGACGTGGGTAACGTCAAGCGCCATTCGCACGCCCTGCTTTACGATCAGCTTCTGGGCGGCGCGCAGGAAATCATCACCCCGTTTGAGTCGCCCGACGGCCGCCATGTCTATCACGTCTACGCTGTTCGGGTCCAGAACCGCGACCAGATTCTTCAAGCCATGGCCGACAAGGGCATCGCCTGCGCCATTCATTACCCAATCCCGGTGCATTTGCAGGATGCCTATCGTTTCCTGGGTTGCGAAAGAGGTTTCTTCCCGATTGCGGAAACATGCGCGGAGGAATTTCTCTCGCTGCCCATGTTTCCCGAGTTGAGCCATGCGCAAATCCACGCGGTGGCGGATGAGCTGAAGATGTGCATCAGCGGCAGAAAGCCGGTCAGCAATTGTTTAAAATGATTTCGCCGGCCCAAGATGAAAAAGCCATGCGATCCTCCGACCCGTGCCCCCCTGGCGCGTCCGTCGTGGTTGATCCCTTGCAATACCCGGAATGGGATTCGCTGCTGGCGGTCCATCCGCGGGCGTCCGTCTTCCATGGCAGCGGCTGGGCGAGGGTGCTTCAGCAAACTTACGGACACAGGCCGGTTTATATCTGCCGTTTCGAAGGCCGGCAACTCGTCGGGCTGCTTCCCATAATGGAAGTCTCCAGCCCGTGGACGGGGCGCCGCGGTGTTTCGCTACCTTTCACGGATTTTTGCCCCGCGCTCAATACCGGGAACCAGGACGCCGGGTCGCTGTATGAGGCGGCCGTGGATTCGGGCCGTGAACGACGATGGAAACATTTTGAGTGCCGAAGCCCGGGCGAAGGTTGGGCTGGCGCTTCACCTTCGCTGGCGTTTTATGCCCATGTGATCGATCTTGCCGCCGGAGCCGACGGCCTTTTCAACCGGCTCGACAGCGCCGTCCGGCGCGGTATCCGCAAAGCCGAGGCAGCGGGCTTGCGGGTCGATTTCAGCGGCAGCCTGGAGGCGGTGGAATCTTTTTACGCGCTGCATTGCCAGACGCGCCGCCGTCACGGGCTGCCGCCGCAACCGTTCCGATTCTTCCGGAACATTCAGCGCCACATACTCGAGGACGGCCAGGGATTTGTTGCAACTGCGCGGTTGAAGGACCAGCCGCTGGCGGCGGGGGTTTTTTTTTGTCGTGACAGGCGGGCGCTCTACAAATTTGGAGCCTCTGACTACGCCTTTCAACAATTGAGGCCGAACCATCTGATGATGTGGGCCGCAATGCAACAGTATGCGGAACGGGGAGCTGTGGAACTGCACTTGGGCCGCACTTCCCTGGCCAACAAAGGTTTGCGGCGCTTTAAACTTTCGCTGGGCGCAGCCGAGCAAACCGTGGCATATTGCAGATATGATTTCTCAGCAGGGCAATTTGTCCGCGACGCGGATCGCGCGGAAGGGTGGTTCAACCTGGTTTTCGCGCTGTTGCCGCTGCCACTGCTGCGTCTGGCCGGGCGGATTTTATACCCCCATTTATCGTGAGCATAACCCCTTTGTAAATTCATGATTCCAAAGCAAGCAATCCAAGCATCGTCAGGGCTCACCTTGGGTGATGTCTATTATATTCTCTTCCGGCACAAATGGCTTATTGCCATATTGTCACTGGTGGCGTTGACCGCCGCCATTTTAGTGGTAGTCCTCTCGCCCTTGCCTTACCTGTCGGAGGCCAAAGTGCTGATCAAGTATGTCAAGGAAACCAAACCGCTGGAGCAGACGGCGATTGACTCTCAAGTGACAACCCCGGACTCCCGCGGAGAGAACATCATTAATTCCGAGATTGAGATTCTGACCAGTTTGGACCTGGCCAATACCGTGGCGGATAATCTGACTCCCGCCAAAATTCTGGCCAAAGCGGGCGGTGGAACCAACCGGTCCCAGGCCGCCATCCTGATCAAAAAGAACCTGACGGCAGAAGTTGGGAAAAGAAGCGACGTCATCAGCCTCGTTTTTTTTCACCCTGATCCGGACATGGTGCAACCGATCCTGGGGCAGATCATTGAGACTTATCTCAAAAGGCACAGCGCCATCCACCGTCCGGAGTGGAACGAGTTTTTGACCCTCGAAACCGATGAGATCAAGCACAAGCTGGACGACACCGAAACTCAATTGCGCGAAGCGAGAGCCAAGGCCAACATCATCAGCCTCGATGACAGCCGGAAGACGTTGGGGGACATGACGGCGAAAATTCAACAGGAAATATACGACGCCGAGGCCGAATGGGCGGGCTATCGGCAAACGATACTCGACATGCAGGGTCTCCTACCCAAACCAGTCGTCGCAACCAACACCGCGCCTTCCGTTGAGGCAGCAGCCCCGATCCCTGCCGACAAGGTGGACGCTTACCAGAGGGTTTGCCAGCAGTTGAGCGCCTTGCAATCTCAGGAGCAGGACCTGCTTCTTCGCTACACCACCAACAATTCCCTCGTTCAAACCAAGCAGGGCGAAGTCGCCCGCGCTGAAGCACTCAAAAAACAGTTGGAGGGCAAATTTCCGGGCCTGACCGCCATGAAACCCGTCGAAACGAGGGGAGCGGCCACGCCTTCCGCTCCAGCCGTTGATCCGGCGGTTGCGTTGAACGAGGAAATCAGGAAAGCAGACGCCCTGGCGGCGAAAGTCAAGGTCCTCACCAATGAACTGGCCGAGGTCCGGGCCAACGCCGCTCTCATGACCGAGCAGGAAGGCACTATTTCGCAGTTGCAGCGGGACAAGGAGCTGCAAGCGGCTGAATTTTCCTACTATTCCAGAAGGCTGGAAGAAAGCCGGGCCAACGAGGCGTTGGGACCGGGCAATTCCAATATCAGCATAGTGGAATCGCCAACTCCCCCGGCGCGGGACATGCTGAAACTATATAAACTGGCTGCGGGGATTTTGTGCGGGGCTCTTGTCTTTGCCTTCGGGCTGCCATTCCTGATTGAGCTTTATCTGGACCGATCGCTCAAGCACCCGTTGGAGGTACAGGCCAGGCTTGGATTGCCTTTCTTCATCACCATTCCTGCCACGAACGGAACTGGCGGATCCCACACCCACAAAGAAGGAAAGAAGAGGGCCCTTTTGCCGGGCAAGACCGGCGAGGCCGGCGAGGCGCAGGCCGCCCCGCCTGCGGACGGTGCGCTTGCCCTGTGGGAGAAAGGCCACGGTTTGCAGCCTTTTTACGAGACCCTGCGCGACCGGCTGATGACTTACTTTGAGGTGATTAACCTGACTCACAAGCCCAAATTGGTGGCGGTGACAAGCTGTGCCGCGGGCGCCGGCGTCACCAGCACCGCCGTCGGCCTGGCATCAACCCTCTCCGAAACGGGCGACGGGAATGTTTTGCTTGTCAACATGAACGTCCGCGACGGCGAGGCCCATCACTTCTACAAAGGCAAGCTGGCTTGCGGCCTGGACGAGGTGCTGGAAAAGGAGAAGCGCGAGGGCGCCCTGGTGCAGGACAATCTCTACGTGGCCAAGGAACAGGAGAACGACTCCAAACTGCCCCGCATTTTGCCCAAACGCTTCAGTCATTTGCTGCCCAAGATGAAGGCCAGCGACTTTGATTACATTATTTTCGACATGCCGCCTGTCAGCCAAATCAGCATCACCCCCAAGCTGGCCCGGTTCATGGACATGGTGCTGCTGGTGGTGGAGTCGGAGAAGACCGATCGCGACGTCGCCAAGCGCGTCGCTTCCATGCTCTCCGAGACCAAAACGAATGTGGGCATCGTCCTCAACAAGAACCGCTCTTATCTCCCGCGCCGGCTGCAACAGGAGATCTAGCGCCGCTTTCCGCCTCAGCCTGTGATTCGGAACAGACTTTACTATGGCATAAAGCCGTGGCTGCCAGCCTCCGCCCGCCGCCACATTCGGCGCTGGTTCGCCCTTGGAATGCGCCGGAAGGTCGATGACGTATGGCCGATTCTGCCAGGCTCCGAACGCCTGCCAGACGGCTGGCCCGGCTGGCCCCAGGGAAAAAAATTCACCTTCGTCTTGACGCATGATGTCGAAGGCCCGGATGGCGTGGCCAAGTGCAGGCAATTGATGGAACTGGAAATGAAATGGGGCTTCCGCTCCTGTTTCAACTTCATACCCGAGGGAGATTACCGGGTGACCCGCGAATTCAGGGAGGAACTGACCCGCAATGGATTTGAAGTGGGTGTTCACGATTTGCGCCATGACGGCAAGCTCTACCAGTCGCGGAAGGTTTTCAGTGAAAATGCCGCCCGGATCAATCGTTATCTGAAAGAATGGGGCACCGCTGGTTTCCGATCCGGTTTCATGCTGCACCAACTCGACTGGCTGGCCGATCTTGAAATCCAGTACGATGGTTCCACCTTCGATACGGACCCTTTTGAACCGCAACCCGACGGCGTGGGCACGATATTTCCCTTTTGGAAAGAATGCGCCAACGGACGGGGCTACGTTGAGCTGCCTTACACGCTTCCGCAGGACTCCACACTTTTTCTCCTGCTTGGCGAATTGAATGCAAGCATCTGGCTGCGGAAGCTCGATTGGATTGCCGACCATGGGGGCATGGCCCTGGTTAACACGCATCCTGATTACATTGCGTTCTACGGCGAACCGGCCACCTCCCAAACTTTCAGGGCGGAATTATATGGAACACTGCTGAAGTACGCCCGTGAGCGATATGGGGAGACTGCCTGGTTTGCCTTGCCAAGGGACGTGGCTTCGCATGTGAAAGCGCGCTGTCCAAAGACCCTCCTGCGGCAACCCGGGGAGAAAAGAAAGATTTGGATCGACTTGGATAACACGCCACATGTTCCACTTTTTGCGCCCATCGTGGAGGAGTTGAAGAGGCGCGGATACGACGTGACTTTGACGGCGCGCGATGCTTTTCAAGTGTGCGAGCTGGCCAGGAAGAAGGGGCTGATTTGCCGAAAAATCGGCCGTCATTCAGGAAAGAATAAACTGCGCAAGGCGGCGGGACTTTTTTTCCGCGCCGCGCAATTGGCGCCGGTGATATGGCGGGAACGGCCGACCCTCGCGCTTTCACACGGTTCGCGCTCTCAGATCATTATTTGCAATTTATTGGGAATTCCCACGCTCCTGATGGCGGATTACGAATTCGCGGCTTATCCGCCGTTCATGCGTCCCACTTGGGAAATGGCCCCGGACATCATTCCAGACTCGGCCCTCTCCTGCCCGCCCGACCGGATCAAGAAGTACCCGGGGATCAAGGAGGATATTTATGTGCCGAGTTTTAAACCCGATGACACGTTTTTAGGGAGCCTCAATCTCGATCCCAGCAGTATCATTGTGGTGGTGCGTCCTCCCGCGACGGAGGCTCACTACCATAATCCGGAGGCCGAGACACTTCTGGCCCATTTCATGGGGCGAGCCTGTGTGACCGAAGGTGTGAAAATCATTCTGATTCCACGGAATAAAAAACAAGGCGCCCAGCTTCGAACCGAGTTCCCGCGTTGGTTTGACAGCGGGCGGACCGTTATTCCGCAGACGGCGATAGACGGATTGAATTTGATCTGGCACGCGGATCTCGTCGTCAGCGGCGGCGGGACCATGAACCGGGAAGCCGCAGCCCTGGGGGTGCCGGTTTACAGTGTGTTTCGCGGCAAGATCGGTGCGGTTGACCGGTGGCTCGAAAAGGAGGGTCGTCTGAAGCTGCTGGAAACCAAGGAGGATGTGGACAGAATTGAATTTATCAGGAGTACCCGCACCCCGACGCACGCGCTTGAATCGCGCGCCGCGCTGTTACAGGTGGTCAAACATGTTACTGACATCATCGCCTGGCACAACAACGGGGGGGACCATCCGCGTGCCGACGCCAAATCAATTGAAAACTGACATCAAGCTGCTGATCGTCGCCGGGGCGCGCCCGAATTTCATGAAAATCGCGCCCCTCATCAAGGCAGTCCATGGGCACAACAATTCCGCCGCCGCTGGCCGGATCCGGTTCCAGAGCCGTTTGGTTCACACCGGCCAGCATTACGACCCTCAGATGTCCGACGTGTTCTTCCGCGAATTGGGCATCCCAGCCCCCGATGTGAATCTGGAGGTTGGGTCGGGTTCCCATGCCACGCAGACCGCCAACGTCATGATCGGTTTCGAACCGGTTTGTCTGGCGCAAAAGCCGGACTGGGTGGTGGTGGTGGGCGACGTCAATTCGACCCTCGCTTGCACGCTGGTGGCGGTCAAAATGGGTATTCGCGTGGCGCACGTCGAGGCCGGGCTGCGCAGTTTCGATCGCACGATGCCGGAGGAAATCAACCGGATTCTGACTGATGCGGTGGCCGATTTGCTTCTGACCCCGTCTGAAGACGCCAACGAAAACCTGCGCCGCGAAGGAGTCGCGCCGGAGAAAATGCGCGTTGTGGGCAACATCATGATTGACTCGCTGGTCGAGAATCTGGCCCGGGCCCGGGAAAGCCGCATCCTGAAGACACATGGCCTGACGCCCGGTCAGTTCGTCTATGTCACTCTGCACCGCCCGCAAAACGTGGACCACCGGGACTCTTTGTCGGCCATCATGTGCGAATTGCAGCGGTTGTCCGCGCAATTGCCGGTGGTTTTTCCGATGCACCCCCGCACGCGCAGACGCCTGGAGGAATTTGGCCTGGCGCCCGGCGCCGGCCCCAACCTGCGCGTCATCGAGCCGTTGGGGTATCACGACTCATTATGTTTGACAGAAAGCGCCCGCCTTGTGCTGACCGATTCGGGCGGCTTGCAGGAGGAAACGACCTATTTTCGGACCCCGTGCCTGACCCTGCGCCCGAACACCGAGCGCCCCGTCACTATTGCCATCGGCAGCAACCGGTTGACCTCGATCGAGAGGTTGCCATCCGATTTGGATGCCGTTATGCGCGGGCCGGAGCGAACCGGAACCAATCCACCGCTATGGGACGGCAAAACAGCCGGGCGGATTCTTGACGAACTGGCAGCGGCCTAGACGCAACGAACATGTCCATCCGTGTCGTACTCTGCGTTTTGCTGACGGTGTATTTCAGCATTTATGCGTGGCGCAACTATTTTGTGTCGCTGTGCGCCGCCATCGCGTCGATGGCGATCATGCAGCATCCCGATGTCATCCAGAACCTCAAGGACATTGGGGGCATCCAGGGATTGAATCTCTGGAATATCCTGATGTTCAATGTGTTCTTGTCCTGGCTGGGACATCGGCGATCCGAGGGGTTGGTTTGGGACATGCCGCGTTACATCCGGAATTTGCTCATCGGTTATCTTGTCATCGTCGTATTCAGCGCTGTCCGTTTGTTGCTCCGCGTCCCCTATGAATATGGCTTTACTATCGGGGACGTGATTAGCGAGGATTTCATTAATTCCATTAAATGGGTCGTGCCGGGCCTGATTTTGTTCGACGCCTGCCGGACGCGGCGCAGGGTGATCGTCGCGCTGCTGGTCATCATCGGCCTCAACCTGTTGCTTGCCCTGCAAGTCATCAAGCATGTGCCGCCAAGCTACGCGCTGTCGGACGAATTTCAGCACGTCGCCTACAAATTGGTTCAAAATGAAACCGGCTACAACCGGGTAACCCTGTCCATGATGCTCGGAGGCGCATCGTGGGCCGCATTGATGCTGCTGCCATTGGGGCAAACACAGCGCCAGCGCTACATGATTTTTGCCGCGGCAGGGGCGATTGCCTTGGGGCAGGCCTTGACCGGCGGACGCAGCGGATATGTCGCCTGGGGTGCCGTGGGGTTGATCCTCGGCGCGGTTTACTGGCGCCGGATATTGATTTTCATTCCGGTCGTGGTTGTTGCCATTTGCGTCTTTCTCCCCGGCGTGCGGGACCGGATGCTTCAAGGCATTGTTTCCAACGGCGAAAGCACCGACGCTTACGAAATGACTTCGGGACGCAACATTGCCTGGCCTTATGTGATTGACAAGATCAAGGAGGCGCCGCTTTTCGGATTCGGCCGCGAGGCTATGACCACGACCGGATTGTTTCAAAGAATCCTCGACGACACCCAACAAACCGAGTCGTTTCCCCACCCGCACAACGCCTATTTGCAGTTGCTGCTGGACGATGGCCTTGTCGGATTCTTGTTGGTGATTCCGTTCTACTTTGTGGTTCTGCGGCGCGGTTTTCACCTCCTGTTGGATCACGCTGATCCATTGTATGAAGCGGTTGGGGGCGTGTGCGTCGCCATGGTCCTGTCTCTGTTGGTGGCAGGCATGGGGGGAGAAACTTTTTATCCCAGGGAAGGGGCGGTCGGCATGTGGGCTGCGATAGGAATGTTGGTGCGTTTATCCGTCGAACGGGAACGGGTGCTGCAAGAGGGAGGGCCGCTGTTCGGAGAGCCTGAGAATTCAGGCGAAGAAGCCGGCGCAGACGTCAAGGCGTCCCCTGTTTCCGCGTAATTCAATCCGCAGCGTGCCTCGTCTCGTTTACATTCTTGCCGCCAGTCATTCCGGCTCGACCCTGCTGGCCATGCTGTTGGGGGCGCATCCGGAGGCTTGCACTGTTGGAGAATTGGACGCCAATTCGTTCGGCAACACGGATGACTATCGTTGTTCCTGCCGGCAAAGGATAAAGGATTGCGCATTCTGGAGGAGTGTCTGTGAAGGCATGAAACAAAAAGGCATCGTCGATTTCGACATTACCCGGGCAGGAACCAGCTTCTACAACATTCAAGGTTGGCAGGCCCGGCGGTTGTTGGCGCCATTGCATCGGGGGCGAGGCTTGGAGTTTGTCCGGGATCTCGGCCTGTCTTTTGCCCCTGGCTGGAATCATCACTTGAGAGAAACACAGCGGCGCAATGCCGCGCTGGTTGATTGCTTGCAGGAAATTGCCGGCGCCAAAATGGTGGTTGATTCCTCAAAAGGGGCGTTGCGGTTGAAATATTTGCTGAAAAATCCCGCGCTCGAGGTCAAGGTGATCCATCTCATCCGGGATGGCCGCGCCGTGGCCATGACTTATACGGATGAGTGGAGCTTCGCCGACGCCTCCGATCCCGCATTGCGGGGAGGAGGGTCCGGGAACCGGCGCCCCCCGTCCCGGAAGGGCATGGCGGAGGCGGCTCGGGAATGGAAACGGAGCAACGAAGCCGCCGATTGTCTTCTCCGCCAATTGCCGGCGTCGCAGTGGACGAGGGTGCGCTATGAAGATTTGTGCGCCGAGCCGCGGCGGACTCTGGAACAGTTATGCCGTTTCCTAGGTTTGGATTCCTCAAGGATCAATCTCGATTTCCGGTCAAAACCCCAGCATGTCATCGGCAATGGCATGCGTTTGGATTCAACCTCGGAAATTCACCTGGATGAGCGATGGAGGTCGGCTCTCCCGGAAAGCGCCCTCGGCACGTTCGATGTTGTGGCGGGGAAATTAAACCAACAGTATCGGTATTCCTGAAGGAATTTGCCACCTGAGTTGGTCATGAGTTCCTCTCAAAAGGACACCCGTTATTATTCGCTGGATTTCTGGCGTGGGGTGGCCTGTCTCATGGTCGTCGTCTTTCATTCTTCTTTCGACCTGATTGACAATCCCAATGTGGCCCACGCCGGATGGGAAGGGAAATGGATAACCCGCCTGCTCACCCACTTGTGGCTGGGCGTGCCGATTTTCTTTGTCATAAGCGGGTACTGTATTACCGCCGCCTGCGATGCGGCGAAAACCCGGCCGCAGCCGACCAAGAGGTATTTTATCCGCCGCTTTCGGCGAATCTATCCACCCTACTGGATAACGCTGTTGCTCCTGTTTTTATTGATGATGGCTCCGTGGCTGGCGGGTCATCCGGATCTTTTCGCGACGGAGGGCCACCTGACTCATCCGATGTCATCTTTTTCGATTTCCCGATGGTTTGGCAACATTACGTTGACCGAAGGAATCCGGCCTCATTTTTTTGGCGCGGGCAGCTGGTACTTTTTGGGGCCGTCGTGGACTCTATGCTACGAGGAGCAGTTTTATGCCATTTGCGGATTGCTGCTGCTGGCGGCCGGCCGCCATTTTTTCTCCGCCGCCGCATGGCTCACCGCAGGTGTGGTCGGCGTGGTGGCCGTGGCGGCTTGCACCAAACTGGCGGTGGCAGGATTCTTTTTTGACGGACACTGGCTGCTCTTCGAGGCCGGAATGGTTGTTTACTACAGCATCCATCATGGTTCAGCCCGCTTTGCGCGCCTGGCGGGCGCAGGCTTGATTCTGGCTGGTGTGGTGGCAATTCTCTCCCGAGTGATCACCAAGGTTTACACGGAGGAATATTATGTGGGGTTCTTTTTTGCCTTTCTCATTTTGGCGTTGTACCGCTGGGACTTTGCCATCGCCACAAACCGCCTTCTGCGTCCGATAACCTATTGCGGTATTATGTGTTACAGTTTGTATTTAATTCATGAGCCCTTGGTGAGATTGGTTTCGCACATTTTTTATGTTGTTGGAATCAAAAAGGAGTGGGCGGCCATTTTGCTGGTCATTCCTTTCTGCACCATGCTGGCAGCGGTGCTGGGATGGGGATTCCATCTTGCAGTGGAACGGCGATTTCTTAATACCCTTCCTGTCTTTCCCTGGCATATGAAGCGCCGCGAAGTGGAGACAAGTGCCGCCCTGGCGCCGTTGACCCCAGGATCGGCCGTTGCTGACATTGTGCAAAATGCCGGCTCCAATGGGCGGCAACCCGGGATGTGAATTGAAGCCGTGGAGCGTTTTCCATCCCCATACTCATCGGTGCTGGCGATCTGCAGCGATCTGGATGAGACGCCGGACGCAGAAACCTATTTCGAGTTGATGCGCTTTCTCAATACCACCGATACCACTTCCATGGGAGAAGGTGTTGGATTGGAAGTGGGCAATACCATTTATTTTGACATGCCTCCGGGCCAATTCTCTTACTGGAACACCGAGGAGAGGAGCCGGGAGAAAATCCGGGAGCTAATCAAAAGCGGCCATATTGATTGCCTTCATTCCTATGGCGATCTGGCCACCACGCGTGCCCATGCCGGACGCGCTCTCGAAGAGTTGGAGCGCCACAACTGCCGCTTAACGGTTTGGATTGATCATGCGGTCGCACCCACGAATTTCGGAGCGGACATTATGCAGGGCCACGGTGATGAGCCAGGCCATTCCGCTTATCATGCTGACCTGACCTTCGCGTACGGAATTCGCTATGTCTGGCGGGGGCGGGTCACCAGCGTGATCGGCCAGGACCAGCCCTTGAGTCTCCGAGGCATTGCCGATTGGAGACACCCCGGTTCGTCTCTCAAAACCCTGGCCAAGGAGTCAGCCAAGCAGACATTGGCCCGGTGCGGCAGCAGGAAATACAGCCTGCATGCGACGAATCGCATTCTGCGGCCGGTCCGCCTCCGGGACAACCGCTACGAGGGCTACGAGTTCTTGCGCTGCAATCCCCATTGGAACGGCGTCAGCTCCTGCGACACTGGATGGGGGATCGCCCGGGTTTTGACCGGACGGTTTCTGGACCGCCTTGTGGCCCGGCGTGGAACATGCATTCTTTATACGCATCTCGGCAAATTGGGCCCCAGCAATCGAAAATTCGATGAACCCACTGTCCATGCCTTTCGGCAATTAGGCGATTATTATCGTTCCGGTAAAATTTTGGTGACAACGACCAAACGTCTGCTCGAATTTTGCGCATCCGCCGTAAACAAGCCGGCGGCAACATGGCCCCGGTTGCAATTTCCACAACTATGACCGTCAAAGACACGCCCGCGTCCACCGCTGTCGAAGAAGACATCAGTGGGCAACGACGTTTGAGCCGCAACGTGGCTTATGCCTGGGGCGGCTACATAATCAATATCATCGCCGGTTTCATCATGCCGCGGTTGATCTCCGACCGGCTCGGCCAGACGACTTTGGGCGTCTGGGATTTCGCGTGGAGCGTCGTAGGTTATTTTGGGCTGGTGCAATTGGGCATTGGGGCTTCGGTGAACCGCTACGTCGCCCGTTATCGAGCGACTTCTGATCATCGCAATCTTTCCCGATCCGTTTCCACCATAGGGCTTTCGTTGAGGATTTCGGGTATACTGGCCGCCACGCTGACTGTGGCGACCGCACTCTGGCTGGTGCCCCTGTTTCACGAGAGACTTGGGAACCAGACACGCACAGCGCAATGGGTGGTCTTGTTCCTCGGATTGGAAGTGGCTTTCTCGCTATTCCTGACAATTTATGGCGCGATTATCGTGGGCTGCCATCGCTGGGACATTCATAATGCCACCAGCGCCGTTTCCTATGCGCTCATGACAGTGGGGATGATTGTCGCCATCCTGCTCGGGGCGGGACTTCCGACTCTGGCTTTGGTTCACTTACTGTGCATGACATCTGCCGACGTGGTGCGCTGGCGGCTGGCGGCCCGGGTTTGCCCGGAATTTGTCATGGATTACCGGCTGGCCGATTGGTCCACATGGAAGGAGCAGGCGAAATTCAGCGCCAAGAGTCTGGTTCCCCGGATCGCGGATCTCATTTCCAACCAGTCCCTGGCGCTATTGATTACGGCATTTCTGGGACCGGCTATGCTCGCGATCTATTCCCGCCCGCGTAATTTGATGCGGCAGGGCCAGACGATCACGGCCAAATTCGGCTCGATTCTGGTTCCTGCCGCCAGTTCATTGGATGCCCAAGCCGGGCGTGAGGAGTTGCGGAAAATGTTCCTCCGTTCCGCCTCTTACATCTCCTCACTGACGATGCCTGCCGTAGTCGCTCTTGCTGTCGTCGGCGACGAAGTAATCAGGATATGGATGGGAAGGGGCTATATGTATCCGGGACTAGTGCCGATTCTTGCCATTGGATGTTTCCCCAGTTTGGTGCAGGAACCGGTATGGGGCATTATTTCCGGGATGAATTGTCACGGCAGACTTGCTTTGTGGAAACTCGGGGGAGCTGTCTGTTCCTGCCTCCTGTTGGTTCTGGGCCTGGCAGTGTTTCATTGGCATCTTTTGGCAGCCGCATTGGCTTTTGCGCTTCCTCAGGCGGCGGTTGACAGCATCATCGCTCCTGTCGTGGCTTGCCGTCTGCTTGACACGCCTCCTTTTCAATATTATAAAGACACCTATTTCAAGCCGATGCTTCCGACGCTTTTATTTGCCGGTCTTGTCCTTTCAGCCCGCCTGGCCTTTGGACACAGCCCCGTGGCTTGTGTCATTTCGCTCATTTTGGCCGTTGGCGTGATAGTGTGCATTTATTGGAGCGCTTTTGCGACACTCCAGGAGAAAAGCACGGCATCATGACATCGTTCAATCTGCCCGTTGCTTTACCAGAATCCCTTCAATATCGATCTTGAGAGAATGAAATCGAGGTTGCCTGTCACGTTTGTCCGTTATTGGGGCAGCCATTTTAAATCACGGTGGCAGGCGGGCGTTTTGACTGCTGAGTTTATCCCTCTGGCCGCGCGCCACTGGCAGTGTTCTTTGGTGCTCGAGCGTCCGCCGGAGGATCTGACGTGGTTGCAGGAACTAAACCAGATGGGAGTTGTGCTGTTCTACATCCCGCGTCCCCGGGGGAATTTCGATTTTCGATGTGTTCGCCGGGTCGCTGCGCTGGTTCGACAGACCGGGAGCATGTTGTTTCATTGCGATAATATGCACACCAGCCCGTTGATCGGAGCCGCCCTCGGGGGAGCAAAAGTGCGCATTTGGAGCAAGCTGGCCATGAATCCGGAATTTGAGGAATGCCGGCCGGCGACGTTGAAAGAACGGGTGGCCATCTCCACGAGGCTTTCCTGTTGGCTGTGTACGCGCGTTATCGCCGTTTCCAGCGCGGTTCGAAATGAGTTGATGGAGCGCGGCATCCCGGAGGAAAAGATTATTGTTCGCAACACCCCGCGTGTTCCCGGGCCGGCAGTTCAGACTGAAACTGCACCGGCGCTGCGTGATGCCTGGGGCTGTTCCCCTGACGAGGTGGTGATTTTGGCCGTTGGTCGCACGGTGCCGGTGAAGGGATGGGATGTTTTATTGCAAGCTTTTGCCGCGGTGGTCAAGACCGCGCCCCAAGCCCGCTTGATCCTGGCCGGGAGTTTTGTGTCACCCGCCGAAAAACCCTTTCATACCCTCCTCCTGTGTATTCTCAAGAAACATCAGATTCAAGATAAAGTTCTCTTTACCGGCTATCTGACTGATGTGAAGTCGGCCTTGAGAGCAGCGGATATTTTTGTCATGCCATCCCTCTCCGAAGGCGCCTCCTTCGCGTTGATCCAAGGGCTTGACGCCGGGTTGCCATGCGTGGCTACCGATGTCGGCAATGCGCGGGAGGTTATCCGCGACGGTGAGAACGGTTATATTGTGCCCCGCCGCGATCCGGCCGCTTTGACGCGGGCCTTGACCCAACTGGTTCAGGACCGGGACCTGCGCCGCCGGTTTGCCGGCAACGCCAGGGTGCCGGACCATATACCTGACATGCATGAATCGGCGGAACAAACTGCGAGGGACTATGAGTCGCTCTTGCGTGGCAATCCCGTTCCAGTCTTCGCAGATCGACGGCTCTTATCAGTTGTGCGGCCGGCGGAGGAATACAGCCCCGGCTTCATCGCAGCATCCGGGAAACCACAGAATGCCAAGCAATAGCAAGAACCCATCCATCTGCATTGTGTCACATCAGGCGTATGGGGCGATGTGCGGAGGCGGGGCGGGCTTTATCGGCGGTATCGAATGGCAGACCAGCCTCATGGCCAAATGGTTTGCCAAACGAGGCCATCGAGTCTCACTGCTCACTTGGAATGAAGGTGGCCCGGCGGAGGAAATTATTGATGGGGTCCGAGTCATCAAACTTTGCCCACAGGCCGCAGGCATCAAGGGGCTTCGCTTTTTTCATCCGAAATGGACGAAGCTGGTTCACGCGATGAGCAAGGCCAACGCCGACATTTATTATCAAAACGGCGGCGAATGCACTACTGGCCAGGTTGCCTTCTGGTGCAGAAGCCATCATAAATCCTTTGTCTTTGCCACAGCCAGCGATGCCGATTGCACCCCCGGATTCCCGGAGTTGGCACGGCATGACAGGTTGTTTTACCGATTCGGTCTCAAATTGGCGGATCGCCTTGTCACCCAAACGGCCACCCAGGCTGACCGCCTGCGTGACCTTTTTGGACTCGATTCAGTTGTAATCCCAATGCCATGTCCGCAAACCGCGCGGGACTTTGTGCAGCCTTCTCCTCGAAGGGGCCGGATTCTTTGGGTGGGCCGCATCTGTCAAGTCAAACGCCCCGACCGGCTGCTGGAAGTGGCTGTTCTCTGCCCTGAGTTGTCTTTCGACCTCGCCGGACCATTCCAGGACAAGGCGTGGACCGCGGACATCCAGGAGCGCGCCAGTGGAATTCCCAATGTGACCTTGCACGGCGCCATTGCGCGCGAACGCATGCCTGAATTTTATCGCAACGCGGCGCTGCTCTGTTGCACTTCCGATTATGAAGGTTTCCCCAACACTTTTCTGGAGGCATGGAGCCACGGGCTGCCCGTCGTTTCGACGATTGACCCTGATGGCGTGGTCGTCCGGCACCGCCTTGGGGCGGTGGTGAAGGATATGCGGGAAATGCAGTCAAATATCCGCTCGCTTCTTGCCGCGCCGCAATATTACGTGGAGATCTCCCGAAACGCGCGACGATATTTTATGGAAAATCACGAAGCTGACGCCGTGCTGCCGCGTTTTGAACAGCTCTTTCTCCAAACCATTCGCCAGAATGCCAATGAGTTGAAATGAAAGTTGTGGAGGCGGGAAAAACAGAAAAATCGGAATTGTTGCCCGTGCAAAACCGCAGGGGAGCAGTTCGACTGCCATCTGTCTCATTACGGTTGAAAATTGCCCTGGTTACCGCGTTTCCCGGAGATCCGGAACAACCCCGGGGTGGAGTGGAGGCGGTGAGCGTCAATCTGGCGCGCGCCCTGGCCAGGTTGCCGTCGCTGCAGATCCATGTCGTGACGTTGGACCGCGATTGCACTTCAGGCGCCGTCAGTGAATGGGAAGGCGCGACGATACACCGTCTTCCGGTAGAACGGGGGGCGCTTTTGCTGAATGCGATGGGACGGTATCGGAGGCTGGTGCAACAGTACGTCAGCCGGTTAGATCCCGATGTCGTTCACGCGCATGACACTTATGGCATCATGGTGAAAGGCATGAACGTGCCGCGGGTCTTTACGGTGCATGGATTCATCCACGAGGATACGCTCTACGGAGGAGGCTGTTTTGCGTGGGTGCGCTCCAAGTTGTGGAAAAGGATCGAAACCTCCGCTTGGGCGGACCAGCCGCATATTATTTCCATCTCTCCTTATGTGCGCGAGCGCCTGCGCGGCATCGTCAAGGGAGTGGTTCACGACATAGAGAACCCGATTGCCGCGGAATGTTTCACGCTCCGGCGTGACGAGCAGCCGGGGACGATCTTTTGCGCCGCAGGTATCTGCGAGCGCAAGAACACACTTGGTCTGGTCAGGGCTTTTGGCCTTCTCTCGCGGGAGAATCCCTCAGCCCGTCTGCGCTGGGCGGGGCCGGTCGTCGATGCGGGGTATGAAAGGAAGGTTTGCCAGGCCATTGAGGAACAGGGTCTGACCGGCAAAGTGACTTTGTTAGGCCCCGTTAGTTCTGAACAAATTCGCGCGGAACTGGCGCAGGCCGCTGTTTTTGCGCTGATCTCATTCGAAGAAGGAGCGCCCATGGGCGTCGCCGAAGCCATGGCGGCCGGCGTGCCGGTCGTGACCTCGAATCGTTGCGGCATGCCTTATATGGTGCGTGATGGAGAAACCGGATTCCTGATCGATCCAGATGATCCGGCCGGCATCGCCGGACGCATCGGGGAAATTCTTGGCGACAACACCTTGCGCGCCGGCATGGGCAGGCGGTCGGCCGAAGTCGCCCTGGAATTGTTCCATCCGGAACGGGTTGCCAAACGAACTTTCGCCGTTTACAGAAGAGCGGCGACACAATCTAATCATCAAAAGCTATGATGGCTGTTATTTTAGCGGGCGGAAAGGGAACGCGTCTCAAACCATTTACCATGTCAATTCCCAAGCCATTGCTGCCGTTGGGCGATGTCCCGATTCTGGAGATCCTCCTCAAGCAACTGGCGCGGGCGGGTTTTACGCGCATCGTGATGACGCTCGGCCATATGGCCCCGGTGTTTGAGGCCTATTTTGGCAACGGGGCAAAGCTCGGCCTGAAGATTTCATATGTCATCGAGGAGGAGCCGCTCGGGACGGCCGGACCTTTGCGGCTGATCCCGGATTTGGACGAGGATTTTCTGGTAATGAACGGCGACCTGCTGACCACGCTGGATTTTCGCGGCCTGTTGCAATTTCACCGCCAGCACAAAGCGTGGGGCACCATTTCCCTGCAGAAAAGAACAGTGCATATTGACTACGGAGTGGTCCGCACCGCGGCCGACGGAAGTCTGGCGGAATATGTGGAAAAACCCACCATTCCATACGAAGTCAGCATGGGCATTAACTTGCTGAACCGGAAATGCGCACAGTTCATTCCCGCTTCCGGCAAATACGACATGCCTCAGTTGATGGCCGGTATGCGCCAGGCCGGCCATCGCGTGATGTGTTACCGCCCCGATTGTTATTGGAAGGATATCGGGCGCTTCGACGATTACCAGGAAGCCAGCGCGGATTTTGAGGCCAACGCCAGCCGCTTTCTTTCGCCCACCCATTGAAGATTTTGGTGACAGGAGCGACCGGCTTCACCTCCGGCCATTTGATCGCCCGTCTGCGGCGCGAGGCAGGCGCGGTCATTTCCGGCAGCGATGTTGCCGCCACTGTGCCGCCTGTTCCTTTGGATTTCTATCACGTTTGCGATATTACCGACGCCAGCCAGGTGGTGGAACTCGTTCAAAGAACCGAACCGCAATGGGTTTTTCATCTGGCCGGCTTGTTTCGAGGCAGCGCGCCCATGTTGTATCGAGTCAACGTGGTTGGAGCGGCCAATCTTTTTGAGGCGGTCAAAAGACATGCGCCGCAGGCTGCCGTCCTGGCCGTTGGCTCCGCTGCCGAATACGGGATTTGGCCACCATCGGAGATGCCCCTGGCCGAGGATCACTTCTGTCGTCCGGCAGGACCATACGGCATCAGCAAATACAGCATGACTTTAATGGCACAGGATTACGCACGGCAGGAAGGCCTGAAGGTGGTCGTCGCGCGGCCCTTTAACCTGGTGGGCGCAGGGATGCCAGCGACCTTGATGGCCGGCGCGATCGTGCAGAGGATCAAAAACGCGCTGGCAGCCGGTCAATCCGCCATCACAGTGGGAAACCTTGAAGCGCAAAGGGATTTCGTGGCAATTGAAGATGCGGTGGACGCTTACGTCAAGTTTCTTCAAGCCGGCTCGTGGGGTCAGGTGGTCAATGTCTGTTCAGGGCGGCCTTCTTCAATTCGGTCGGTGCTGGAGACACTGCTGTCTTTCGCGCCCAAATCCTTGGCCATGATGGAGGATGAAAGCTTGAAACGGGTCAACGACGCGCCGATCGCCACGGGCAACCCAGCGCGGGCGCGGGAATTGTGCGGCTTTTCCCCGCGGATCACTCTTGCGGAAGCGTTGCGCTCCGCCTGGAACGCGGCCATCACCTGAATTATGACCAAGTCAACCATCGAGCCTCATGCCGCCCTGGGCTGCGCGGACGTTCTGGCCTTCCTCGCCACAGGTCGAGACACGCCGTTGTTTTCCAAGGACATTGCGCGGTTTCGGGCGCAGTTGTCGGAACGAATCGCCGGCTTTCGCGTCCTGGTCATCGGCGGGGCCGGGAGCATTGGGTCCGCCACCGTGAAGGCCTTGATTCCATTCCAGCCGCGCTGCCTTCATATTGTTGACCAGAATGAAAATGGCCTGGCGGAACTGGTGCGCGATTTGCGGAGCCGGTTCGCCGCCGGCCAATTGCCGGATCTTCGCACGCTGCCCCTCAACTTCGGCAGCCCGATCATGGAGCGGTTTCTGGCCACCGAACCGTCCTACGATTACATCCTGAACTTTGCCGCGCTCAAACACGTCCGTTCGGAAAAGGATTCGTATTCGATTCTGCAAATGCTGGATACCAACGTGCTCAAACCGCTGCGTCTGTTGCCTTGGGCCATGGCGCGGGGCGGTTTGCGCGGTTACTTTTCCGTCTCGACCGACAAGGCCGCCAACCCGGTCAATGTCATGGGGGCGTCCAAGCGACTGATGGAACATGCCATCTTTTCCTTTGCGCCGGCCGGCGGTGGCAAGTTGAACGTCGCTTCCGCCCGGTTTGCCAATGTGGCATTTTCGGATGGAAGCCTGTTGCAAGGATGGCTGATGCGCCTGGCCAAAGGCCAGCCGGTGGCCGTGCCGCGGGATACCCGCCGTTACTTTGTGTCGTTGGAGGAGTCCGGGCAAATTTGTTTGCTGGCCGCGTTCCTCGCGCCGGACCGCCACATCCTGGTGCCGCGCCTTGACGAGGAGAAGGACATGCTCCTGTTATCAGACCTCGCCGTCAAAGTGCTCGGTCATTATGGTTACAAACCGGAATTCTTCGAGGATGAAGGGCGGGCGTGCCAGGCGGCGGCCGCAAAGACGGACAGGGAAAAGCATCCTCTGCTGTTGACACCGTTGAACACCACAGGTGAAAAGCCGTACGAAGAATTTACGGGCGCCGGAGAACGGGAAGTGGATGTAGGCCTGGACCATCTGGCAGGTGTGCCGTACCTGGCCGCGCCGAAGGAAAAACTGTCCGTCTTGCTGGAAAGTCTGGAAAGCTGGATTAACTTGCCGCAAAAGCCGGTCGAAAGTCGGAAGCTGGTTGCGGCCATTCAAAGCGTCCTGCCGGAGTTTCATCACCAAGCCAGCGTCCAGGGCCTTGATCAGCGTCTCTAAACCTGGTGGAACCAAATCCTTCCATCCCAACCCCGGTCGAGAAGAGCGGAAGCGCGCCAGCGACAGTCACTCCGGCCCGGATTCTTATTGCGCCGTTGGCCGATGATCCCACCGAATCCGTCTCGGGGGTCAACCGGGCCTTCATCCAGGGTTTGAGCGACCGTTATACCTTCATTCCGTTGCGCGCCGACAGGACGCGGGGGAATACACGACAAGCGCGGCTGAACATCTTTAACCTGTTCTATTTTGCCCGCCAGCTTTGCCAGTGGTCGGCGCATCTGGTCCGCCGCCGTCCTCACATTGCCCACTACGCCATCAGCGCCGGATGGGCCATGGAAAAGGGTTTGATGTTTATGCGCCTGGCGCGTCTCTGCAAGGTCAAGACACTGGCCCACCTGCACAGCGGCGGTTTTCCGCAGCACTGGCGTTCGCTGCCGCGCTGGAGGCGCGCCAACGCCGCCCGCCAGTTCGCTCGCCTGGACGGGTTGGTGCTGGCCAGCGACTGGTGGCGCCAGGAAATCGCCCGGCACCTCCCGCTGCCGCCGCACAAGCTTTTTGTTGTCAATAATCCGATTGACGCCGCATTTGAAAAGGCCGCGCTGGCCATGCCGCTGGACCGTCCCGGCCGCGTCGTGCTCGCCATGGGGGTCATGGGCCGCGCCAAGGGGATTTTTGAGGTGCTGGAGGCGGCGAAGATCGGGGCGACCGCTTCCAAGGCCACTTTCAAACTGGCTGGAGCGGAACGGGAGCCGCATATTCTGCGCGACGCCAGGGAATACGCCGCCCGCAACGGCCTGGGGGAAACAGTCGAAATCATTGGCCCAATCGACGATCTCAGAAAAACGGCTCTTTTTCGCGAAGCTTCGATTCTTCTGCTGCCCAGCCATTACGAGAATTTTCCGCTGACTGTGGTCGAAGCCGCCGCCGCCGGATTGGCCATTATCACAACACCAGTGGGGGCCATTCCGGAGTTTTTCCAGGACTGGGTTTCGGCGGTCTTCGTGCAGGCTGGAGACGCGGCGCAGATCGCGGGCGCGCTGCAAATGCTTCTCGCGCAACCCTCCGAACGCCAGCGCCTGGGCGCGGCTGCGCGCCAGGTCTTTTGCACCCGCCTGGCCCGTTCCAAAATCATGGATTCGCTGGATGCGGTTTATCGACAAATCCTTGCCGTGTAGTATCTTGTTGCGCCCATGCGTTACGTGGTTCTTTCAGTCGATTACGAGATTTTCGGCAACGGCAGCGGTGACGTCCTGCAACACGTCGTCCAGCCCGCCGCCAGCATGGCCCGTATTTGCCGCGATCATGGCGCGCCGCTGACGGTTTTCTTTGAGGCTGAAGAATACCATTCGTTTGCCGAAAATCGGCAGCCGTTGACGCAGGCGCTCGGTTACGATCCGGCGCAAAAGATCGCCGGGCAAGTGGCGGCGCTGGCGGCGCAAGGCCATGATTTCCAGCTTCACCTCCACCCGGAATGGGTGGGGGCGCGCTTTGAGCAAGGCCGCTGGCTCCTCCGCCGCGACCATCGCACCGTGGATGAAGTGTTTGAGTCACTACAGGAAACCACCGATTACGTCGCAAGCCGGAAACAACTTCTGGAAGAGTTAATGGCCGCCGGAGGCGTCCATCGCAAAGTGACCACCTACCGCGCTGGGGCGTTCAGCGCCCAGCCGGGAGTGAAGTTGTTGGCCGCCCTGGCCGAGAACGCTTTGCTGATTGATTCTTCGGTGGTGAAGGGGCTTCATGGCGGCCCCGCCAACTTGGATTATCGCCAAGCGCCGTCCGCCAAAGGGCCATGGCGGGTCAAGGATGAGGTTTCGCGCGAGGACTCCGGCGGACGAGTGTGGGAGTTCCCCATATGCTCGATCATGGGACGGCGTTTTGAACAATTATCCTTGAGCCGTCTGCGGGCGAAGTTTTCAAAGAATGTGCCCAAAGACCGGCAGATGGAATTGGTGTCCCAGCTCGGCATCAACAAACGGAATCCTTTCGCAATGCTGAGATTCTTATGGCAGCCGGTGCCCATCAAGTTTGACTTCCACAACGTCTCGCCCGCGAAGCTCTTGCGGTGGATCAAGGCTGCGCCGGAATCCGCTGCCGGGATTCCTGACGTTGTTGTCTTGATCGGACACACCAAAGAACACATCAGCGATGTGGCGTTTACCAGCCTATTGCAAGGGTTGACGTCGGATGCCTCGTTGAAAGTGGTTGGATTTGAAGATATTGCAAAAATGGTGGCGGCATTGTCCATGTCCGCTCCGATTTGCATTGACCCCACCGGCCAGGTGCTGGCATAAGGTTTGCTCTTGATAATGATTTATCGCTTATGGATGGACGGTGCCTTCCGAAGACGAGAAAACAACAATAAGAGGATGTTGAATATGACTAGTCATTTCTTCCGCCATCGGGCACTGGCATTTATTATTTCGACCGCTGTTGCCCTGGGTTTGACAGCTACGCAGGCGTGGGCGCAGTTGTCAACGACGACCATTGGCGCGGGATCTCTCATCTCTCTACCCGCATCGGCACAATGGCAATTGGGGCTGAATTTTTTGCCGGCAAATGGCGACACTGTCACACTGAATCCGCCCCAGTTTCAGTGGTCCTACGCCACAAACTACGCCAACGTGGCCTCCGACACGGAAGACAAGACATTTGTTTTTCAGGTGGCTTACGATCCAGGCTTCTCGCAACTGGCCATCAACGCAGTCACACCATGGAACTTTTACAACACCATCGCCCCCCTGTCCAATTCGACTTGTTACTGGCGGGTCGGTTATGTTCATGGCGTCACCAACCCTCTTTCGACGAACGTTTATTTTTGGAGTCCCACCTATACCTTTACCATCGCGTCCGGCGCGGTGGTGTGGGACAGAAGCCTTCTGGCGTCGCCTTCCTATCTGGCCGGCAAGGCGCAGCATCCCTATATCCTGCTCAACACCAACAACAGGGCCGCCATTTTGAACTGGCTTAACACGTGTTCCAATAATTATTGCCACAACACCACCAACAGAGTCGAGTGGGATGTCGGCAAGGCTTGGACCAGTATTCAGCAACATGCGGCGGGGATCATCACCAACAGTTGGTGGCCGTCCAATTATCCTCCCAGCAGCCAGTACAGTTTGATGGTCTGGGCCGAATACACCTATCAGGTGGCTTTCATGCATGCGCTCACGGCCAACCCTGTCTGGTCTAACGCCCACCCCGAGGTCGCGCTGTTGTTGATGGCGAACAACTACATGACCAATGGCGGAGCCGCCACGGTCGAGTACGGCGGGGAGACATATACCGCCACCAACGGCGGATGGGACATGGATCCGATCTACAGCAGCATCGACCAATACGAAGGACGCGGTCTGGCTCTCGGTTACGATTGGTGTTACGATCTACTCAACAGCACCGAGCAAACCGCAATTCTGCAGGCGCTGGCAATGCGGTGCCAGTATGTTGCCCAGGGCAGCGATCTGGTGTGGAATGAAGGAAACGAGCCGTGGTACGCCGGAGTGGGGGATCCCACCGGACAATACGCAAACGGCACTACGTGCGCGCAATACAGCCTCGCCAACTTCGGGCGCAGTCACGCCACTGACGACTTTTACCTGGCCATGCTGCAAGCCCTGGCCGGCTACAATGAGAACTCCTGGTGCGCCAACCTGTTTAACATGGGTGTCAATTACATGACGGGACCGACGTATTGTTTTCGCAACGCCATGGGGGTTGGGCGCATGTACACGCAGGTGCATATGGGATCGGACAGGGTTTACACGTCGCAATTAACCTACGCCAGCGCTTTTCCGGAGATCAATTGGGGAATCAACCCGTTTTTTGAGAGAAACGCCGACTGGTGGGTGCACATGGAACCTGTCGGGTATAATTTTGGCCATGAACCATGGGGCGACACGGGCTATGGCCAGTTGAATGACTGGCTCTACATCCCCGGCCGGAACATGGGATTGCTGACGGGCGATGGCCGTTACATGCTGCATTGGTGGAATCAGGAGAATTGGTATATCGCCCAGAATCATGGCCCGCAAGTGGATGACGTGAATACGATCACCCTGCCTTACCTGTTCAATTATTCCAATATTGTCGCGCAAATGACGCCCGAAACAAACCTGGCGCTGCTCTACACCAATGAAGGCTGGATGATCAGTTCGTCCGCTTCACCCAGTATTGGCTCGAGTTTTACCAATGGAGTGGGGGTGGTGTTTCAGGCGCGACCGTCGGGATGCGTGACCGGGCACGACTTTTTTAGCGACGGTTCGTTTCAGATGTGGGCTTACGGCGCGGCCGTGACCGATACCGGCGGTGGAGATGTCACGGGAAACATCTGTAATTATCCGCATGTGCCTTGGGCTCACGATTCGCTGATGGTCAATGGTCTGGGTGAATGCCAGGCGTTTGGCCAGCAAGTCGAGCCTTACTACAATTGTTTTATCGCCTACACCAACACGCCCTCGTTCACTTATTGCGCTGCCGATCTCACGCGCGGCTACATCCGCGACAACCTGTACTATTACGCGCCCAACATGCCACCCATGTTCAACAACCTTTACGTCCCCTCGACGCCCGCGGGTCCCGGACCGCTTTGCAACGTGACCAACGTGACCCGGCAGCTTCTTTTCAATCACCAGAAGTATCTGGTTCTGTTTGACACGCTTCAGACCGCCGGGCCGCCGACCAACATGTTTTCCTTTGTCTATCACATTTTGGAACCGACCCTCTCCCTGAACACCAATACCATGTCCTTCACCTATACGGCCACGAATCGTTACAGCAGCAACTATCCGGGTATCACGGTGTATGTTTCCCTTGTCATCCAGCCTTCCGAGCTTGTGGTCACCAACATGACGGGCACCAATGGCTCCATGAATTATCGAATGAATCCTTTCACCGGGGAGAATTGGTGGACCAATCTCCCGGGTGATTTGGGAGACATGAACAACCAGTCGGACGTGTTGTGGTTTAGCAGCGCGCAGCCCACAAACAACTTCCACTTTATGACGGTAATCTATCCCGTGATCACCGGAAGTGCTGCTCCGGAGATCACTCCGTTGGATGATTACACCGTTGCCGTGAACAATGGCGCACAGAGTGATGTGATCTGCTTCAATCCTAATTCGACCAACGCCGCCGCAGCCACGATTCTGGTTAACTCGCCGGCCATCGTCAGCAGCGCCGGGGCGCCACCCGTTGTCAACGGGGCCGCCGCGCCTGCCAGCAGCGGCGGTGGCGGATCACCCGTCACCACTCCGGCACCGGTGTCGCTCAGCGCGCCGTCGGGCTTGTTCTTTTGGTCCCCGTACAATCCAACCAATATCGTGCCCGGCTACTGGGCTTGGTGGGATCCGGACACCCTCAGGGGTACAAACGGCTCGCCCGTTGCAAGCTGGACGGATTCAAGCGCCGCCGCCCGTTGCGCAGTGCAGAACAACTCCGCCAGTTGTCCGATTCTGAATGCGGCTGCTCAGAATGGGCACAACACCCTTTCGTTCAACGGCACCTCAAGCTACCTGGCCTGGCCCCCCAGCGCCGGTCTTCTGCCACAGCCTCTTGAGGTGTTCATGGTGTTGCAACCAAATCAGTTGATAAATCAGATGGTGGCTCTTTGCAATCAGAGTTCCTCCTCCTATTTTGAGTGCGCCTACAGCGGCGGTTCCCACAGTTACACGGGATATGCCGGCACTTATCTTTTGAACAATTCCACAGGAACGACCAACTGGGTGGAAGCAACGTTCATCTTTAATGGAACCAATAGCGAGGTCTTTGTTGACAGCGTGCCTATCTCCACCGGGAATGCCGGCGCAGATGGTCTGAACGGGGTGCTCATTGGCTGCTTTCAGTCTTTGGCCGGGATGTTTTGGAATGGCCAAATCGGCGACATCATCATCTATCCGGAGATACTCAGCACGAACAACCAGCTGATCGTGGAACATCAGTTGCGCTCCAAATATGGGTTCTAATGCTGCTTGAATGCGCGGGAATCTCCGGTGAGTGAGTTGATGGACCGCCTTCCCAATGAATCGCGCGAGGTTTGGCGTGCGGCCAATTCCTTTGTCGCATGGCTCGAAAGACACGGGTATGCCAGCTACGATCCTTACGACATCTGGGGAACGGCTTACGGCTTGTTTTCGCGCCGTATGTACTACCGCCGCCCAGCCTTGGGACTGGCGTTGGTCGTCCCCATCCTTGCGATGGAAGTGCTTTATCCGCGCTGGCGAAAGTGGTTTGTCCATAAAGAGCGGTTTGCCACCGCCGACGCCCAGTTGCTGCTGGCGTTTTTGAACTTGTACCAGTTAACCGATGAGAAGGTGTATCTTGAAAAGGCCAGGGATCTCGGAAAAGATTTGCTTTCTTACAGCATTCCAGGCTACCACGGCCATTGCTGGGGTTATCCATTTGCCTGGGAAAACGTGGCCGGGCGCTGGCCGAAAAACACGCCCTACATCACGGTCACTCCCTATTGTTACGAGGCCTTTGCCGCCCTCCACGAAGTCACGGGCGATCCGTCCTATGCTGACATCATGGCGTCCATCGCGCGATTTGTCTTCACCGATCTTATGAATACTCCAACCTCGCCGGAAGGCTCGGCTGCCAGCTATTCACCCCTTGCCAGGGACAAAGTGGTCAACGTCAGCGCCTACAGGGCTTTTGTCCTTTTTGACGCGGCGCGCCGATTGGAGATGAAGGCTTACGCGGAGACAGCCCGGCGGAACCTCGAATTTGTCCTGGAGAGCCAGCACCCCGACGGTTCCTGGTTCTACGAAATCGACGGGCCGGTGAAGCCTTTCATTGATCATTTCCACACCTGCTTTGTTTTGAAGTCCCTGCGCAAGATAAATCGCTCCGTGAACAACCAGCGAGTTGAGAAGGCCATTCGTGCCGGGTACAGTTACTACCGTCGCGCTTTGTTCACGGAAGACGACGAACCAAAATCCTTTTCGGCGAAGCCTCGCACCCAAATCGTGAAGCTGGAGATGTATGACGTGGCGGAGTCGGTTACGCTGGGGGCGCTGCTCCGCGCCGAAATCCCGGAAGCACTGGCGTTGTCCCACAAACTGGCTTTGCGGGTTTGCCGCCAGTATCAGTTACCTGATGGACACTTCATCACCCGGATTTATCGGGGCGGGCGGCGTCACACCCAGCCATTCCTGCGGTGGTCTCAGGCCCAGGTTTTTTATGCATTGACAAATGTCCTGTGCGCCCAGGCTGGGAATTTGACCCGTTCATTGTGGTTGCCTTGAACAATGGATCCTTCTATAAAAAGCGACGCTAGATTTTGGGTGTGCCGGGCCAGAAAGCCCGCGTTTTCTGGAACTTGATTTAGAGTACAACCAAAGCTTAACATTGACAAAATCCATGACAAACTTAGAAAAACTGAGGCTGGCATTTACCGAAGGTTTGGGGATGGGTGCCGCCAGAGTAACGGACGATCTCCAGTACGGCAACACGGGCTGGGATTCGGTGGGACACATGGCGCTGGTGGCGGCCATCGAGCGGAAATTCGACCTCATGTTGGAGACAGATGACGTCATCGGCATGAGCAGTTTTGCCAAGGCAAAGGGAATCGTTTCAAAGTATGGAATCACTTTTGAATCTCCAGGGTAAGGTGGCCTTGGTTACGGGTTCCACGCGGGGCATCGGTTGGGCCAGTGCCCGCCTTCTCGCGCAACATGGAGCCACCGTCCTGCTGAACGGCCAGGCAAATTCCGATCAGCTTAAGGCCCGCATCCAGGAGATCAAAACCACCTGCGGCGCGGAGGCGGACGGATTTGCCTTCGATGTTGGATCGGCCGAAGCCGTCAAGGAATGTTATGCTGTCATCTTCAAGAAGTACAAACGGCTCGACGTGCTGGTCAACAATGCCGGGGTTTTGGACGACAGCCTGCTTGGCATGGTTTCCCAGCAAAATCTGGAGCAAACTTTCCATGTCAACGTGAAAGGGGTCATCCTCAACATGCAGTACGCATCCCGTCTGATGGCCCGCCACGGCAGTGGATCGATCGTCAACCTCAGTTCCATTATTGGGCGGGTGGGCAATGCCGGCCAGGTGGTTTATGGCGGCAGCAAGGCAGCAGTTATTGGCATCACTCTCTCGGCTGCCAAGGAACTGGCTCCGAGCCGCATCCGCGTCAATGCTATTGCACCAGGATTTATCGACACCGACATGACGCGGCGGCTTCCGCCGGAGAAGTTTCAGGAACGGCTGGCTGGTATCCGGATGAAGCGGATCGGCACGCCGGACGATATTGCCAGAGCGGTTCTATTCTTTGCTTCAGACCTTTCCGCCTACGTAACGGGACAGGTGCTCGGCGTTGATGGAGGCATGTTGATCTAATGTTTTGGGAGATCGAACACCTCATGGAGCAAAACCGGGGCCTTTACGATGGTGCGGACGGCCGCTTTGTGTCCTATCCGGAACTTCTGCAAAAAACAGTGCTTTGGGAAGAAGCCCTTCGCTCGAAGCGCAAGCTTCTCGTCGCGTTATTTTGTGACAATGCCATTGCCAGCATTGCAGCCTACCTGGCTGCACTGCGGTCAGGACATGCAGTGATGCTGGTCCATGCCTCCATGGACCGCTCGCTCAAACACAGGATTTGTGAAATTTATTCGCCGGAGATTGTTATCAACTTTGACGAAAAGCCCGATCTGCCTGATGGCTATCGCACCGCAGCCGGCACGGCTGATAACGCCGCCCTGGCATTTTCCCGGAAGCCTGTCAGCCAAAATATTCATGCCGATACCGCCCTGCTCCTTTCGACGTCCGGGACGACCGGCAGCCCGAAAATGATTCGACTTTCCTATGGGAATCTTCAATCCAACGCACTAAGCATTGCTCAATATCTGGAAATAACCGGCACGGAAACCGCCATCACCAGCCTGCCTCTCAGCTACTCTTACGGGCTTTCGGTGGTGAACAGCCATCTGCTGGCCGGCGCGAACCTGATCTGCACGAACGCTTCGCTTATGACCCGGGAATTTTGGGGACTCTTTACCGGGCGCCAATGCACCTCCTTCGCTGGCGTGCCTCTGTCCTATGCGATGCTGGAACGGTTGCATTTGGAACGGATGAATTTGCCGTCATTGCGAACGATGACTCAAGCGGGCGGAAGGTTGGCCCCGGAAAAGATCAGACTCTTTTCCGAGATGGCGGAGCGGAAGGGATTTCGCTTTTTCGTGATGTATGGCCAAACAGAAGCAACCGCCCGCATCTCTTATGTGCCATGGCAACGGCATTCTGAAAAAATCGGCTCCGTCGGCGTGCCCATTCCGGGCGGCCATCTGCACCTGATCCTGGACGGACACAGAATCATCGAGCCCCACGTCGAGGGTGAATTGGTTTACAGCGGCCCGAATGTCATGCTCGGCTACGCCGAAACGCGCGACTGTCTGGGCAAAGGGGATGAGTTACACGGCTCCTTGCACACGGGTGACCTTGGCTACCGGGATGCGGACGGTTATTATTACATTACGGGGCGGCTTAAACGATTCATCAAAATATACGGGTTGCGGTTGAACTTGGACGAAATCGAAAAAATGCTCGAATCGACTGTCGGCCGGCCCGTCGCCTGTGCGGGCGAGGACGAAAGCCTGCGGGTGCTCGTCGAATCTGACTCAGAGGAGCACGTTGCCGATGCGCAGAGACGCATCATTTCGCTTTACAAGTTGCATCATTCCTCGGTCCACGTGCGCCGGGTAAAAGCGCTGCCGCTCAACCCCTCTGGAAAAAAGGATTACAGTGCAATCGGATGTGCCATTGGATAGTTCCAGTATAATCGAGCAGCTTCTGTCGGCTCCGCCGTATTCGCTCGGCCAGACTTCCAAGTCCCCCCTGCTGATGGAGGAATTGCGCAGCCTTACCGCCGGCCATCGTCAAGATTGCGAACCGTATCGCAGAATTCTGGATGGCCTCGGACGGGGCGATTCCCCAGCCGCTGCCTCTTACGCTGAGATTCCATTCCTGCCGGTGCGTTTGTTTAAAACTCTCAAACTTCAAAGTGTTCCCGATGGCGATGTGCTCAAAGTGTTGACCTCCAGTGGAACAACTTCACAGCAGGTTTCGCGCATCTCCCTGGACCGTCAGACTTCCATGCTGCAGACCAGGGCGCTGGCTTCCATCGTCACGTCCTTCATCGGCCCCAAACGGCTGCCTATGATCATTGTTGACTCCGCCTCCGTTCTGCGTAACCGCGATTCAATGAATGCCCGGGGCGCCGGCTTGGTTGGTCTCTCCAATTTCGGCCGTGATCATTTATATGCGCTGGACGACGAAATGTGCTTGAACTTGCCCGCAATCAGAGCGTTCGTCGAGAAGCACGGGGTCGGGCAGATTTTGATATTCGGCTTCACCTTCATGGTCTGGCAGTACCTTTGCCAGGAGTTGCGAAGACGGGGCGAAACCCTCCCGCTCAATAATGCAATTTTGATTCACAGCGGCGGCTGGAAGAAGCTCCAGGAGCAGCAGGTTAGTAACGAGAATTTCAAAGAGGCGTTGCGGCAAATATGCGGAATCAGTCACGTCCACAATTTCTACGGCATGGTCGAGCAAGTCGGCAGTATTTACATGGAATGCGAAAGCGGCTGCTTTCATGCCCCCAACGTTGCCCAAATCCTCATCCGCGACTATCACGACTGGTCGGTCGCCCCCGTTGGCCAGACCGGTCTTCTGCAAACACTCAGCGCGCTGCCCCGCAGTTATCCGGGGCACTCGTTATTGACCGAGGACCTCGCCACCGTTTGCGGCGTCGATGACTGTCCTTGTGGGCGGATGGGCGTGCGCTTCAACGTGCTGGGACGTATGCTGCAAGCGGAACTGCGCGGGTGTAGCGACACGCACGCTTTCGGCCGGGGACAGGCCGGGCCGGCGGTCGAGACAGTGCGACAGTTCCTGCCGGTTCCGATTGCCACGTCAAGCATCGAGACGGTTTGTTCGGATGAGCTTGTGCAGCGCCGCCTCATGGTTGCGTTTGACCCATTGATCGTGGATTTTCTGGATGCGGTCTCGGGCAGCATCTTGAAACTGCCGAGTGTCAAGGAATCTCCTGAATTGGTGGCCCTGGCATTCTGGCTGCGCAAGGCCAACATTCGCGGAATCGTTGACGGCTTCCGAAAATCCGTCGGGGCGCACGAACTGACCACACCATGGGGAGTGGCTTTGCATATTGCACCCTCAAACGTGGACACCCTGTTCGTTTATTCCTGGGCATTGGCGATGCTGGCTGGGAACATCAATATCATCCGCATTTCTCAAAACGTCGGTTCCCAATTGGAGGTCCTGCTGGGAATGCTGCAAAAGCTGATGAGCGACCCCCATTGGCGCTCCATCGCCGAGCGCAATGTCGTCATGACCTACCCGCGGGACGAGCGGACCAGCAACTTCATTTCCAGGCGCGCCGATATCCGCGTCATTTGGGGAGGTGACGAAACTGTGCGCAGCTTGCGCTCGCTGCCAGCCAAGCCCCGCACCAAGGACATCAGTTTTCCGGACAAGGTCTCCTCCACCGTGGTGCAAGCCGGGCGTTACCTGAAATGCGGCGGCGATACGCTTGCTGCCATCGCCAAGTCTTTCTATAACGACGCCTATCAGTTTGATCAGTTGGCCTGCTCGTCGCCCCATTTTGTCTTCTTCGTCGGACCTGAGGCGGATTGTGCTGAAGCGAGCCAGCAATTTTGGTCGCGGTTGACCCAGGAACTTGAGCGGCGCCAGCACGATGAGCACGCTTCCACCGCCACCGACAAGTTTGTCGCCGCCTGCGATCTTCTTGCGCGGCAGGAAGGCTCTCGCTGGATCTGGGGGTTGCGTTCCCCGTTGCCTCTCGTCCTGCGGGTCCCTCTGGCCAGCATCCCGGACTGTCGTGACAGGATTGGCGGCGGCTTTTTCTTGGAATGTTTCATCGGGGAGCTGGCCGCGCTTTCTGAAGTCGTCCAGCAGGGTGACCAGACCCTTGGTTACGCGGGGTTCACCCGGGATGAAATGCGGGCTGTTGCCGAAACGCTTTGCCTGCGGGGAATTGACCGGATCGTTCCGGTTGGCCAGGCGCTGACTTTCGGGCCGGTCTGGGATGGCTATGTTCTGCTCAGCGAATTGACCCGGCGGATTTCTGTTGCGTGATGGACTTTGCTTTTATACCGGGCCTGAGCGTCCCTGTCTGACCCCATCTCAGTTATGACCAAAAAAAGTATTTTCAGGCGAATCTCAAACCGCATACTCGGGTGGGCGGTGCGCTGGCTGCCTGGCGCGACCACGATCCGTCCGTTCTTGCATCGCTTGCGCGGCGTGCATATCACGGGCCGCGTCTTCATCGGCGACGATGTTTATATTGAGAACGAGTATCCGGAGTGCGTCGAATTGGAGGAAGGGGCTCAGATCTGCCTGCGTTCAATTCTCATCGCGCACAACCACGGCGCCGGCAGGATTCTGATTCGAAAAGGCGCCTTTATTGGCGCTAATTGTGTCATCACCGCTGCTCCGGGTCGCACTCTGTGCATTGGGGAGGGATCGGTGGTCACGGCGTCCACTGTAGTTGCCTCGGACGTCCCTCCGGGCACTCTCTTTGGCGCCGGGAAGGCAAAGCCTCTGGCTCGCGCGACAGTGCCTTTGGGGATTGAGACGAGCTATGACAAGTTTCTTGCTGGTTTGCGTCCTTTGCTCCCGCCAAAATAAATTGCGTCGCAAAAGCTTTCTGCTTAGGTTGGCATGGTGGAAAATGTAATCATTCTTTCCTCGAAGCCTGCCCAAACTTCCGAACAGAACCTGGCCAACATTGTCCGGCATCTGGGCGTTCCGTTCTCTTTCGGTGAGCGGGCTGCTTTGCAAGGAGTCGTGGTCACCACCTGGCAGGCGCTGCAGAAATCCGCCTCTTCTCCCGGCTCTTTGGCCGGGTTATTGGCAAAGGTCAAGGCATTGTTCGTTTATGGCTGGAGCGAGACTGAATCCTCCAACCAATTCCTCAAGGCTTTGACTGCGGGAGTTGTTTGCCGGGCCAAAGCGGATGTCAGACCGGGGCAGCGCATGTCCGTTGTGCCCGGTTCCCGGGAATTTGCTCATCAATTGGAGGGCCAAGATTTTGCTGGCGGCAGCGGATCGGGTTGCGTCTCCTTCGTTCTGGCGGAGGGGGCGCAGGGCGTTCGCCCCATCGTCAACCGTGATCTGGAACCTGTCTGCATCGCACTCAACGTTGGCGGAACGCACATGGTTCTTTCTGGGGCTGCCGACATGGCCGATCTCGATTCGCCAGTGGAAAAGGACTCCTCCCTGTTGGAGAGGTTCGAGACTTTCGTTCCGGTAATGATGTTCATCCGGAAACATTTTGGGGCGCGGTGCTGGAATTCGGAGAAGACGCGCGGCTGCGTCTTGATTGATGATCCGCTTCTCCGTCCGAATTACGGCTATGTCCATTTTGGGAAGTTGCTGCAGACGTTGCAGCGTCAAAACTGCTCGGCATCGGTCGCTTTCATTCCGTGGAATTACCGCCGGACGCATCCCTCGGTCGCCGCCCTGTTTAACTCCCATCCCGATCGCTTCTCCATCTGCATCCATGGATGTGACCATACCCGCCGCGAGTTTTGCACGGCTGACGCGCAGAGACTTCGGCACCTGATCCGGAGCGCGTTGTGGCGCATGGGACAGCATGAACGGCTTTCCGGGGTGAAGTTTGACCCCGTGATGGTTTTTCCCCAGGGGCTTTTCTCCACTCAGGCGATGATCGAACTGGCGCAAAGCCGTTTCCTGGCGGCGATCAACAGTACCCCCTTCCCCGCCGATCAGTCGGAAGGCATTCTAACCCTGAAGGATTTGCTCGAGCCGGCGATTACGCGGTTTGGCAACTTTCCGTTGTTGATCCGCCGTTATCCTAAAAATCCCGCTGAATTCGCTCTGGATTTATTTTTCGGCAGGCCCGTGTTGATTGTTGAGCACCACGATTATTTCCGCGACGGCTATAAGGATATGGAGGGTTTTGTGGCGAAGTTAAACGCGTTGGACAGCCGGTTGTGTTGGGCCAGCCCTGCAACGATCTGCTCCAGCCTCTGCCTGCAACGCGCCAATGAAGCAGGTGGACTGGATGTGCGCTTTTACACTGATTATTTCCTTTGGACAAATCACGATGATCAGCCGCAAAACTATAATTTCTTCCGGCGTGCTGCTCCCGGTGGAGCGGTCAAAGCGGTTAAGATCAACGGCCAGCCTTCCGATTGGGTTTTTGAGGGCGATTACGTTAAAATCACCGCACAGCTTTCAGCCAGACAGCGAGCCGAGGTGACTGTGGAACGCGTCACGCCCCTGCCTGCTCTTGAGACATACAGAGATGGGCTTTTAGCCAGGACCAAGGTGTTTTTCAGACGTCATCTCTCCGAGTTTCGGGATAATTTCGTCGATAAAAGTCCAGTTGCAAGACTCAGCTACAAGTCCTTGCGCAAACTGGCCCGAACCGCCGAATCGTCCCCAAAAGCGCATGATCGATGAAGACCACAAAATCGTCCAGCCGGCCGATCTCGCGCGGGCGGCAACAGCGCCCTCCGTTGCCTTGGGCGGACTATTCAAACGCAAGGAGGTTTGGACACTCTCCTTGCGCGGCTGGCTGGCTGCGTCCCTTGTGGCCGCGACCATCGCAGCGGTTGTATTTCTCGGTGGCCAACCGTTTTTGGCGATTACGGATCGCGTCGATGCCTCCGTGCTGGTGGTGGAGGGCTGGCTGCCCGACTACGCCCTGCTCGATGGCTGGAAGGAGTTTCAGGCGGAGCACGACCGGCTTTTGCTCGTCACGGGAGGGCGGGGGCGCAACGGGCCGGGCATGGATCTCAACGACACTTACGCCGGTTGGGGGGCGGAGCGGCTTCAAAAAATGGTGGGCCAGCACGAGGAGATTATGGCCGTCCCGGCTTTCGAAGTGCGGCGCGACCGCACCTACGGCAGCGCGGTCGCCCTGCGAAACTGGCTGCAATCCCACCATGAAAACATCCAGGCCGTCAACGTGGTGACCCTCTCCGCCCACGCCCGCCGCAGCCGTCTGCTTTACCAGGAAGCCCTCGGACCGGATGTCGTCGTCGGCGTTATCGCCGTGGCCAATCAAGATTACGATGCCCGCCGGTGGTGGAAATACAGCGAGGGCGTGAAAGAAATGATCAGCGAAAGCGCGGGTTATCTGTATGTCCGGATTTTTTTTCATCCGGGATCCTGACTCTGAGATGCGCCCCCTGTCTTTGCCAGATCAAATACGAAATTGACAAAAAGGCGGCCCGGGGCCAGCCTTCGCCCCTTTATAAAATGATCATTTTGTCAAATATAAGTCCGCCCGTCCGTTACCGCTCCTGCCGCAGTTCCCTGGCCGGGTGCCTCCTCTCATGAACCTCGGTTTTTGGAGTTTCTACAACGCTTACAACCAAAACCGGATGTTCACCGCGTCCGTGGATCAGCAGGGGCATGATTGGTGCTACACCTCGCGGCTGCTGGGCCAGACCCTGGAGTCCATGGGGCATCAGGTGGCTACGCTGGACATGAAACCCCTGGAATGGTTCGACCGGGTATTTTTTGGCGATTACCCCGATTACTACATCCGCCGCAACCGCTATTTTCACGCCTTGCTGCGGGCCGGGCATCCGGACATGAACCTCATTCTGGGCGAGCCGGCCGTGGTGCGGCCCGATAACTACAACACCAAACTCCACGAACCATTTAGAAAGGTCATCACCTACAAGAAGGACTTGGTCGCGAAAGACCCGTCCAAGTACGTGCTTTACCACTATCCGGTCCCGCCGCCGCCGCATGTGGAGCCGGGAACGCAGCGCCCGCCTTTTGCCCGGCGAAAACTCTGCTGCCTGATCCAAAGTTACATGGTTGCGAACCATCCCGGGGAATTGTTCTCCGAGCGCGTTCGGGCCGTGCGCTGGTTCGAGGCCAACGCGCCGCAGGACTTCGATTTGATAGGCGTGGATTGGGACCGGCCTCTGTTGCCGGGCCGGCTTTCGTTCCTGAACTTCGCCCTGCGCGCTGCCTATCGGAGAGTGCGGCTGCTGGACGTGTTCAAATTCCGCCAATTCCCCTCCTGCATCGGCCCCAACATCAGGAACAAGCACCTGACCTTGATGGATTACCGCTTCAGCCTCGGGTATGAGAACGCGGTGGAGAAGGATTGGGTGTCGGAAAAGCTCTGGGATTGTTTCAATGCCGGCTGCGTGCCGGTTTATCTCGGCGCGCCCAACGTCACGGACTACGTTCCGGCCAACACATTTATTGACAAGCGCAATTTCACTTACGAGGAATTGTACCGCTACATGTCGGCCATGTCCGAGCGCGAATACAACGGTTATCTCGAGGCCGCCGCGGATTTTCTGCGCAGCCCTGCCTTCCGCCTGTTCACTTCCGAGGCGTATGTGGAGCTGCTGGCCAAAAATTTCGGCTGACGCGGCGGCGGGCCGCACGACCCGCTTGCAAAAACCCGCCGCGCGAGGCAATGATATTCACCAAACTAAAATTGGATATTAAATCATGGCAACATCTTTAGTCACCGGCGGCGCGGGGTTTATCGGCTCCCATGTCGCAAGGCATCTGCTTCAATCCGGCGTCAGGGTCGTGGTGCTGGATGACCTGAGCGGCGGCTTTACCGACAACGTCCCGCACGGAGCCGCTTTTGTCAAAGGCTCCATCCTGGACCATGCTTTGATCGACTCCCTGTTTCAGCGGCATAAATTTGATCATGTCTATCACCTCGCCGCCTACGCTGCGGAGGGCCTGAGCCATTTCATCAAACGGTTCAACTACACCAACAATGTTGTCGGCTCGGTCAACTTGATCAACGCCGCCGTCAATCACCAGGTCAAATGCTTCGTTTTCACCTCGTCCATTGCGGTCTATGGTGCGGGCCAGACCCCGATGACCGAGGAAATGACGCCCGTGCCGGAGGATTCCTACGGCATCGCCAAGCTGGCGATTGAACAGGAGTTGCGTGTGACGCGCGAGATGTTCGGGCTGAATTACGTTATCTTCAGGCCCCACAATGTTTATGGCGAAGGCCAGAACATTGGGGACCGCTATCGCAATGTGGTGGGCATTTTCATGAACCAGTTCCTGAGCGGCCAGCCCATGACGATTTTTGGCGATGGCCTGCAAGAACGGGCTTTTACCCATATCAACGACGTCGCGCCGGTCATTGCGAAGTCGGTCAATGTCCCGGGCGCCCTCAATCAGATCTTCAACCTGGGTGCTGATGTTCCCTTTACCGTCAATGAACTGGCCAAAGTTGTCTCCCAAACCATGGGCCGGGAATGCCAGGTGCGGCATCTGGCGGCCCGCAACGAGGTCAAGATTGCCTTTTCTGACCACGGCAAGGCGGAACGCGTCTTCGGTCAAAACAAAAAAACGCCGCTCAAGCAGGGAATTCAGGCCATGGCGGAGTGGGTGAAGTCCCATGGCTCCAGGACGGCCTGTGTCTTCGAGGAAATAGAAATCACGAAAAATCTGCCTCCGAGCTGGGCCTCCGTTTTGAAAAAATAGGGGGCCTCCGCTGACGAATTTGTCGTTTGCCATTCAACCAGTATCGTTTAAGGTGATTTAAAATAATTGAGGCCAATCCCGGTGTACACTCTAAAAGGAAAACAGCCTTCCCGCTGGTGTTCAGGCGGCGCGCGAGAACTTCAGCGGCGCCTGTCGGTAGCTTCCATTTTCGTTTTTCTGGCCGGGGCGGCGGGCCAGGACACGGGCGGCAACACCACGACGAACCAGCCGCAGACCCAGACCGATTCCACCAATGCGGCGTCGGGTCAAAACGCCGTGACGACCTCCCTGACCAACACATTCCAGGGGCCAATCGGTTTTACGAACGGATTTCAGCCGCAGAACCCCTTGATCTATCAGATTGGAGTGACGCCCAATCCGCCGCTGATGATGGGACCTGGAGCGGTCGGAGCCGACCAGCCAGCCATGCCTCTGACAGGGACGGCAGTTCTGGCGGCGCCGCACGGCGCCGCAGGGGAAGGGGTTCCACTTGGCCCGGGCATTCCCCTCTGGGGGCCGTTCGACATCCACCCCAGCTTTACCTACTCTCTTACCGAGGGAAATGGCATCGAATCCCAGCCCGGCCGCCAGGAGAATCTCATCGTCCAGACCGTCGGCGCGGGACTCCTGTTCGATTTGGGAAGCAATTGGAGGCTGGATTACAACCCTTATTACACCATCTATGCCAATTCGGCATACCGCGACACCTTGGCCGAATCCGTGGCGCTCAGCGGCGGCACGACTTATGAAGATTGGGCCTTCAATCTCTCGCAGACCTATTCCAAGACCGACGAACCTCTCATCGAAACCGGCACGCAAACAAGCCAGGAAGATTATGGCACCGCCTTGGGTGCCGTCTATCAAATGGGCAGCAAGGTTTCTTTGCGATTGGGGGCCGATCAGAGCCTGCGCTACGCCTACCAGTTTGACAACGTCGAGTCATGGACAGGAAGCGCCGGGCTGAATTACCAGTTCATACCGCAATTTGGAGCAGGGCTTTCACTGTCCGGCGGCTACAATGACATAAGCCAGGGGTCCAGCATGCCATTCGAGACAGTTCAGGGGACGGTCAACTTTGTTCCAGGTGAAAAGCTGGCCTTGAACCTGAGCGGAGGGGCTGAAGACATGCAGTTCGTCGATCCCAGCGCCCCGCCGTTGATCACCCCGATTTTTTCCGCAATGCTCCGATACCAGCTTTTCCGCAACACGTCAGTCTCTGTCGGCGGTTCCCGCAGCGTGAGTCCATCCTTCTTTGGCAATGAAGTCCTGGTGGAAACCGAGGTCGGCGGCTGGGTCCGGCAGCAGCTGACCCCAAAGCTTTCCCTGGCTGTGAACGCCGGCTATACGACGGAGCCGCTGACCGGCGTTGTGCCGGCGCCGCAGCCGAGGTATTTCCTGGGCCCCGCGCCCACCGCCTATCTCACCGAGACGGAGCAGCAGAACACCACCACCTACGGCGTGAGCCTGTCCTACGCCTTTGTGACGCACGGCGCTTTCACGGCCTTTTACTCAGTCAATAATAATTCATCCAGCCAGTCCAATTTCAAATACTCGAGCACCCAGGCCGGGTTCTCTATCAACTACACCTACTAGAGCACGCCTGTTTTTCATGAATGTCCCCCTGCTGGATTTAAAGGCGCAATACGCTGCCATCAAGCCTGCCATTGACCAGGCTGTCCAGGAGGTGCTGCAAAGCCAGCAGTTCATCCTCGGCCCCAAAGTCGCCGAGTGCGAAGCTGCCATTGCCAGGTATTCCAATTGCGCTTTCGCGGTGGGTGTCTCTTCGGGAACCGATGCGCTGCTGGCCTCGCTCATGGCCGAGGACATCGGTCCGGGCGATGAAGTCATCACCACGCCGTTCACTTTTTTTGCCACCGCCGGCTCGATTGCCCGGCTGGGCGCCAAACCTGTGTTCGTCGATATTGATGCCGCGACCTATAACCTGGCGGTGGATCAGATCGAATCGAAAATCACCCCCAGGACCCGGGCCATCATGCCGGTCCACCTCTATGGGCAAATGGCCGATATGGATCCGATCATGGCCCTCGCCAGCAAGCATCGGTTGGTGGTCATTGAGGATGCGGCCCAAGCCATCGGCGCCGAAGACAAGGGCCGGCGCGCGGGGTCGGTGGGCCATTACGGCTGTTTTTCCTTTTTTCCATCCAAGAACCTTGGCGCGGCGGGCGACGGCGGCATGGTGGTGATGAACGACGCCGCCCGCGCCGAGAAGTTGGCCTGCCTGAGGATGCATGGCTCAAAGGACAAATATTACCACAAATGGATTGGCGGCAATTTCCGTCTGCACGCCCTTCAGGCCGCCGTCGTGACGGTCAAGCTTCAGCACCTGGACAAATGGACGGAAGCCCGCCAGAACAATGCGGCGCGTTACGAAGCGCTGTTCCGCCAGTCTGGCTTGCAAGTGGTCACGTCCCGCGATTACCAGCCCGCGCAATGGCAAAACGCCGCGCTCAACAAAGGGAGTAGGTGCGTTGTCGTTCCGGCCATCGTAGGCGGGCGCCATATTTTCAACCAGTTTGTCATTCGCGTGCCGCGGCGCAACGAGCTGAAAGCATGGCTCAAACAGGCCGGCATCGACACGGAGATTTACTATCCCCTGCCTCTGCATTTGCAGGAGTGCTTCCGTTATTTGGGCTGCCATCAGGGAGATTTTCCCGTGAGCGAGCGCGCAGCGGAGGAAACGCTGGCCCTGCCTGTTTACCCGGAGTTGTCAGACGCCCAGGCGCAGTACATGGTGGACTCCATTGCGAAGTTTCTCAATGGATAAGCCTATCACCTGCATGCCGGCGGCGACCCGGTGCCCGCAAGCCGACAATCCTGATTTCCCGGCGTTCTTTGCCGCCCGTGCCAGACGCTTTATCGCGCAGAATCGTCTTGCCTTTATGGGAGTCCTTGTTCTCCTGTCATTTGTCGTGCTGCGAGCTTCAACCATCAACCATGCCAACGAGCTGTTTGGCGTCGAGCTGAAGGATGCGCGCTGGGCGTGGCTGCTGGAACTCTGCGGCAGCCTCCTCATCGCGTTGTCCGCCGCCGCTGCCGCAACATCCGCCGCCTGGCGCGACAGGGGGGGCAAGACCTGACATCCCATGGATTATCTTTCCAAACTCGAAAACCAAAGCATCTATATCCTGCGCGAGGCTTTCAATAAATTTGAAAATCTCGCCATGCTCTGGAGCATCGGCAAGGATTCGACCGCCTTGTTGTGGCTGGCGCGCAAGGCGTTTTTGGGCCATGTTCCCTTCCCGCTCGTCCACGTGGACACCACCTACAAAATCCCGAGCATGATCGAGTACCGCGACCAGCTTGTGCGCGACTGGAAGCTGAAACTGGTGGTGGGGAAGAACGAAGCCGTGCTCAAGAGCGGCGTCACGTATCCCAATGGCCGCGCCACGCGGGTGGAATGCTGCGGAACGTTGAAGAAGGACGCGCTCAAGGCCGTGCTGGACAAGCACCATTACACCGGGGTGATCGTGGGCGTGCGGCGGGACGAGGAACCGACCCGCGCCAAGGAACGCTATTTCAGCCCGCGCGACAAGAACATGGAATGGAACGTGGAAGACCAGCCGCCGGAGTTGTGGGACCAGTTCAAAACTGATTACGAAAAGGGAACCCATATCCGCATTCATCCGCTGCTCCACTGGACGGAGTTGAATATTTGGGAGTACATCGGGCGCGAGAACATTCCGGTCATCCCGCTCTATTTCGTCAACGAAAAGGGGGAACGTTACCGGAGCCTGGGATGCGCGCCCTGCACCTTTCCCATCAAATCCAACGCGCGCACCGTGGAGGAAATCATTGAAGAATTGCGCCATACCCGCACGCCCGAGCGCGCCGGCCGCGCCCAGGACAAGGAAAGCGAAGACGCCTTCGAGAAACTGCGGCGCGACGGGTACATGTGAGCCAGCCTACCATTATGCAGAACATTTCAGCGCCCCCAGGGGAACAACTGAAGATTGTCATCGTCGGCCACGTCGATCACGGCAAATCCACCTTTGTCGGCCGGCTTTTGCATGACACTGATTCCCTGCCGGAAGGCAAGCTCGAGCAATTGCAGGCCGTGGCGGCGCGGCGCGGCGTGCCCTTCGAGTGGGCCAATCTAATGGACGCCCTGCAGGCGGAACGCGACCAAAACATCACCATCGACACGGCGCAAATCTGGTTTCGGAGCAAGAAGCGCCAGTACGTGATCATCGACGCGCCGGGCCACAAAGAATTTCTCAAGAACATGATCACGGGCGCCGCCAACGCCGAAGCGGCCTTGCTGCTCATCGACGCCCATGAAGGGGTGCAGGAACAATCACGGCGGCACGGCTACCTGCTCAATCTCCTGGGCATCCGGCAGATTGCCGTTCTGGTCAATAAAATGGACTTGGAGGGCTATGCCGAAGCGCGTTTCAATCAGATTGAGGCCGAATTCAGAGCCTTCCTCAAAACGATGGGCGTGGAGCCCACTTGTTTCATTCCCATGTCCGCCAAGCTGGGCGATAACATTGCTTCGCGCAGCGCCAACATGCCGTGGTGGAAGGGCCAGACCGTGCTCGAGGCGCTGGACGATTTTCGGCTCGCCGAACCGCCCACCCTGCAACCGTTGCGGTTGCCCATCCAGGATATTTACCGTTTCGACTCGCGCCGCATCCTGGCCGGGCGAATCGAATCCGGCGCGCTCAAGGTCGGCGATCGCCTGGTTTTCACACCCGGTAACAAGACCAGCGCCGTCAAGACCATCGAGCGTTGGAACGCTCCGCCCGCCGAACGGGCCGGGGCGGGCGAGTCCGTCGGCATCACGTTGACCGAACAGATTTTCGTCCAGCGCGGCGAGATTGCGGCGTTGGAAACCGACCCGCCTTACGAGCTGACGCAATTCAAGGCGCGGATCTTTTGGCTGGGGCGTGCCCCCTTTGCCGTGGGCAAGACTTACAAGCTGAAACTGGCCACCCAGGAAGTGGAATGCTCCATCGATTCCATCGAGCGGGTGATCGACTCCTCCACGCTAGCAACGATCTCGCGCCCGGAAGCTTTTGTCGGGCGCAATGAAGTGGCGGAATTGACCCTGCGCACCAAACGCCCGGTCGCTTTCGACGTTCACGCCGCCATCATCGCCACCGGCCGTTTTGTCATTGTGGATGGATTCGAGGTGTCGGGCGGCGGGATTATTGCCGCGGACAATTATCCCAAGCGCACCTCCGACAGCCTGCAAAAAAGCCATAATATTTATTGGAGCCGGGGCAAAGTCACGCCGGTGCAGCGCGCGGCGCGCAACGGCCACAGCGGCCGTGTCGTTTGGCTGACGGGGCTGTCCGCATCCGGCAAATCCACCATTGCCACGGAACTGGAGCGGGAACTGTTCCGACTGGGCCAGCATGTCTATGTGCTGGACGGCGACAACATGCGCCACGGGCTTTGCTCCGATCTGGGCTTCTCGCCGCATGACCGCAAGGAAAACATCCGGCGCATTGGCGAGACGGCCAAGCTTTTTGCCGAGGCCGGCATCATTTGCGTCACGGCGTTTATCTCGCCCTACCGGTCGGACCGTGATCTGGTGCGGCGCATCACGGAGCCGGGAATGTTTGTCGAGGTGTACGTGAACGCGCCCCTGGAGGTTTGCGAGAGCCGGGACCCCAAGGGGCTTTACGCCAAGGCCCGCGCCAATCAGATCAAGGAATTCACCGGCATCTCTGCGCCCTACGAACCGCCCGAACGCGCGGAAATCGAGCTGCCCACCGACCAGCTGACCATCGCCGAATCGGTGGCGCGGATCATCGAGTATTTGCGGACACACGAAAAATCGCATGCCCTGGCCGCGGAGGGCGGCGAAGGCATCTAGTCAAGCTATGAAAATTGACGATATAAAGGCGCAATTGGCGGCATCGCCCAAAATTTGGGCCATCACCGGCGTCGCGGGCTTTATCGGCTCGAACTTGTTGGAGGCCTTGTTGCGCCTGAACCAACGGGTGGTGGGATTGGATAATCTATCCACCGGCCATCCCGGCAATCTGGCCCAGGTCCAGGCTGCCGTCGGCCCGGAGCGCTGGAAGAATTTCACCTGGATGAAAGGGGACATTCTGGACGCTGCCGCCTGTCGCGATGCCGTGGAGGGAGCGCATTACGTCCTGCACCAGGCCGCCATTGGTTCGGTGCCGCGTTCCGTGGCCTGTCCCACCGAAACCAATGCCAGCAATGTCACCGGTTTTCTGAACATGATATGGGCGGCGAAGGAGAAGGGCATCCAGCGATTTGTCTTTGCCTCCAGCAGTTCGGTCTATGGGGATGCCGCCACCCTGCCGCAAGTTGAGGAGAACATGGGCAATTGCCTGTCCCCTTACGCTGTTTCCAAACGGGTCAATGAACTCTACGCCGATGTTTTCGCCCGGTGCTACGGCATGGACAGCATTGGCTTGCGCTATTTCAATGTCTTCGGGCCCCGCCAGGATCCGAACGGTGCGTACGCGGCGGTGATTCCGAAATGGATTGCCGCAATGATCCGAAATGATCCTGTTTATATTAACGGGGACGGCTCAACCAGCCGCGATTTTTGTTATGTGGCCAACGTTGTCCAAGCCAACTTGCTGGCCGCGACCACCACCAACCCGCAGGCGCTGAATACAGTCTGCAACATTGCCTTGGGCGAAGAAACCACTCTCACCAGTTTGTTCCAAATGTTGCGCGAGCGGTTGCTGCCCGCCCACCCGCATTTGCGGGAATTGAAGCCGGTTCACCGCGACTTTCAACCGGGCGACGTGCGCCATTCGCGGGCCGACATCAGCAGAGCCAGCCGGTTGCTGGGCTACGCCCCGACCCACAAAATCGAAAATGGTCTTGACGAAGCCCTGTCCTGGTACGTGGCCATGCAAAAACGCCTCCCAACCCCAATCCCGCTCTGACCCTATGAAAGGCATCATTCTCGCCGGTGGCGCCGGTTCACGTTTGTTTCCGCTCACGCTGGTGGCGAGCAAACAGTTGCAGCCGGTTTATGACAAACCGATGATTTATTATCCGCTGACGACATTGATCGAAAACGGCGTCCGCGAAATCTGCCTGATTTCCACCCCGCAGGATTTGCCGCGGTTCCGGCAATTGCTGGGCGACGGAAAGTCCTGGGGTCTGGCTATTGATTATCGCGAGCAGCCCAAGCCCGCCGGCATTGCCCAGGCGTTTTTGATCGGCGAATCCTTTATCGGAAAGGACCCGGTGACGCTCATTTTGGGCGACAACGTTTTTTACGGGGCAGACGGTTTCAAACGGGCCTTCGCCGGGTTCAAGTCCGGCGCGGCCATTTTTGGCTATCGCGTGACCGACCCGGAACGTTATGGCGTGGTGGAATTTGACGCCGTGGGCCGGGCCATTTCAATCGAGGAGAAACCGAAATCCCCGCGCAGCAATCATGCCGTGCCCGGGCTTTATTTGTATGACAACCAGGTGGTGGACATTACGCGAAATCTAAAGCCCTCCCCGCGGGGAGAATTGGAAATCACCGATGTGAACGTGGCCTATCTGCGCCTCGGGCAGTTGCAGGTCTGGCAGTTGAGCCGGGGGTTCGCCTGGCTGGACGCCGGCACCAGCAGCAGCCTGCACGAAGCCTCCGCTTACGTGCAAACGATTGAAAAGCGGCAGGGGATCAAGATCGGCTGTCCCGAGGAAGCGGCTTTTCATCGGGAGTTCATCACCCGCAGCCAACTGGAGAAACTGGCGGCGCAAATGCCTCATTGCGAATATCGGGATTATCTCTATCGTGTCCTGGCTGAAGCGAGTCGTTGACTATGATTATTCTGTTGGGCGGAACCGGTTATGTCGGCGGGCAGTTTGCCCGGACTTTGCAGGAGCGCGGCATCCAATTTGCCGCCCCGTTGCGCTCGGAAATTAATTACGGGCAATTCGCAGTCTTGCGGGCCTACCTGGAAAAAACCCGGCCGGAATTCCTGATCAATGCCGCCGGCTATACCGGCAAACCGAACGTGGATGCCTGCGAGCAGAATTGGGCCGACACGCTCCAGGGCAACACGCTTTTTCCCGCCGCGGCCGCCCACGCCTGCGCCAGCCTGGGCATTCCCTACGGCCACGTGTCCTCCGGCTGCATTTACAGCGGCGCCCGGGTCGTCGAGGGCGGACGGAATCGCATCGAGAGAGATTTGACCAAAAACGGCGTGCCGGACTTGCTCGAGAAGAATCGCGGCGCCTTCCGGGGGTTCACCGAGGCGGATGAGCCGAATTTCACCTTTCGCCATCCCCCTTGCAGTTTTTACAGCGGCAGCAAGGCCTTGGGCGAAGAAGCCTTGCGCGACGTGGGCCGGGGTTACATCTGGCGGTTGCGCATCCCCTTTGATCGATTTGACAATCCGCGCAACTACCTGAGCAAGTTGCGCAACTACGCCAAAGTCTATCAGAACGTCAACTCACTGTCTCATCGCGGGGATTTCGCGGCTGCCTGCCTCGATCTCTGGCAGAAGCGGGCGCCTTTCGGCACCTACAATGTCACCAATCCCGGCTTCGTCACCACCCGGCAGGTCGTGGAAATGATGCAAAAAATCCTGCGTCCGGCGCGTCCCTTCGAATTCTGGAGCAACGACGAGGAGTTTTACCGGGTGGCCGCGAAAACACCGCGGTCCAATTGCATCCTGGACGTGACCAAACTGCTGGCCGCCGGCGTTGCTGTCCGTCCTGTCGAGGAAGCCTTGGTGGATTCGCTGGAAAACTGGGTGAGTCTAAAATGAACCTTCTTGTCACAGGCGGAGCCGGATTTATCGGGTCGAACCTGATCCATCATATTATTGACCAGGCCCGCATTCAGTGGCTGGTCAACCTGGATTGCCTGACCTATGCGGGGCATCTGGAGAATCTGGAGGGGCTGGCCGGCCATGCGAAATATGTCTTCGAGAAGACGGACCTGCGCGACAAGGCCGCCATCTGCGCCGTGGTGCAACGGCATGCCATAACTCATGTGCTGCATTTGGCGGCGGAATCCCATGTGGACCGGTCCATCACCGGGCCGGGCGATTTTATCCAAACCAACATCGTCGGCACGTTCCATCTATTGGAGGCAGTGCGCGGCGCGTGGGGGAATAATTTTGCCGGGAAACGGTTCCATCATGTTTCGACCGACGAGGTGTACGGCAGCCTGGGGCCGTCGGGGTTCTTTACCGAAAGCACCCCGTATGCGCCGAATTCGCCCTATTCCGCGAGCAAGGCGGCGAGCGATCTGTTGGTGCGCTCGTATTATCACACCTACGGCCTGCCCGTGGTCACGACCAATTGTTCCAATAATTACGGCCCGCGCCAGTTTCCGGAGAAGCTCATCCCGGTCATCATCGAGAGCGTGTGCCATGGCAGGCCCATCCCCGTTTATGGCGACGGCATGAATGTGCGCGACTGGCTTTACGTCAGCGACCACGCCGAGGCCCTCTGGCAGGTGCTGAACCGGGGACGCGACGGCGAGACCTACAACATCGGCGGCCACAACGAATGGGCCAATATTCGCATCGTGGAGCTGATTTGCGATCTGATGGATGAGCTGGCCCCGCACTTGGGCGGCAACTCGCGCCGGCTCATCAGTTATGTCAAAGACCGGCCCGGCCATGACCGCCGCTATGCCATCGACGCGGGCAAGATACAACGGGAATTGGGCTGGACCCCGGCGCACACGTTCGAGACGGGCATTCGCGAAACGGTGCAATGGTACTTGAACAACCAGGATTGGGTCGGAAAAGTGAAGAAAAAAAAAGTTGATGGAAAAACATCGAAACACGGTATAATTGACACATACAGAGATATGAATATTGCCATCGTTGGATTGGGATACGTTGGGTTGCCGCTGTCATTGCAATTCGCACGTTCCGACACCACGGTCCTAGGCCTGGACGTGGACGAAGCCAAGGTCAATGCCATCAACGCCGGCAGGAGCTACATCAAACACATCGAAGCCGCGGCCATTGCCAGGGAAGTCAACGGCGGCAAGTTTTCTGCCTCGACTGATTTCAGCCGGGTCAGGGAGGTGGAGGCGGTCATCATTTGCGTGCCGACGCCCCTGAACAAAAACCGTGAGCCGGACATTTCGTACATCCTCAACACCGGGCGGAGCCTGGCGCCGCACTTGCGCAAGGGGACGCTGGTGGTCCTGGAATCCACCACCTATCCGGGAACGACGGACGAAGATTTGCGCGGGGTGCTGGAGGCCGGCTCGGGGATGAAAGCTGGGGTTGATTTTCATCTCGCCTTTTCCCCGGAACGCGAGGATCCGGGGAATCCTCAGAGCAAGGTAGCCATGATCCCCAAGGTCATCGGCGGGCTGACGCCGGCTTGTTTGGAACGCGCCAAGGCCCTTTACGGCCGAGCCATCAAGACCCTGGTGCCGGTTTCTTCCTGCCGCGTGGCCGAAGCCACCAAGCTGACCGAGAACATCTTCCGCAGCGTGAATATCGCCCTGGTCAACGAATTGAAAGTGGTTTACAGCGCCATGGGCATTGATGTCTGGGAAGTCATCGACGCGGCCCGGACCAAGCCCTTTGGGTTCATGCCGTTTTATCCCGGACCCGGCCTGGGCGGGCATTGCATCCCGATCGATCCGTTCTATCTCACTTGGAAAGCGCGCGAGTACGCGCAAAACACACGGTTCATCGAACTGGCCGGTGAAACCAACACCGCCATGCCCAATTATGTCGTCAATCAGGGTGTGGCCGCACTCAACGCCGTGCGAAAACCGGTCAACGGCTCCAAAGTCCTGATTCTCGGCCTGGCATACAAGGCGGACGTGGATGATGACCGTGAATCTCCGAGCTACGTGCTGATGGACTTGTTCAAGGAGCGCGGGGCCGAGGTCTTGTATTACGATCCCTATGTCCCGGTCATCAAACCGACGCGCGAACATCCGCACTGGGCAGGACTGAAATCGGCCCCTTGGGACGCAACGACCCTCAAGGGCTTCGATCTCGTGGTCATTGCCACCAAACATCAGAGCATCGACTATAATGATCTGGCCAAGTGGGCTTCCTGCATCGTGGACACGCGCAATGCCATGGCTTCGATCAAGACCCGTCCCGGCCAGGTCTTCAAAGCCTGATTATGCTGAATGACCCATCGACAGCGCCGTTCGAACGCGTCGGCGAAGAGGCGTTGCGCCGGCGGACAATGGGGTTTGTCCTTTTTGTCCTCGCGTTGTCAGCCTGCTTTGCCCGCCCGCTCTACGCCCTTGGGCAATTCTCGCTGCATGACGAATTTTTCTCCTACATCCCATTAATCCCGCTTATCAGCTTTTACTTGTTCTGGCTGAAACGGCCCGAGTTGCCACGGCAGGCGGGGATGTCCTGGCAATGGGGGGCGGCGGCGGCCTTGGGAGGAATGGCGGTGCTGCTCGGCTGGGCGTGGGTTTCCCATTCCGGGTGTGGTCGGCACTATTGGGCGGCGAGGGACGTTCTGATGAAAGAGGCTTTTCCAAGCGGCTGGAGTTGGGCCTCGCATCCCGGCTGGAAATCCCAACTGGAAGATTATCTGACGTTTATGACTGCTTCCTATTTGCTGTTTGTGGTGGCGGGTTGCCTGACGTTCTTCGGGGCCTCGATGGTGCGGTTGCTGGCCTTCCCCATTGCGTTCCTGGCCTTCATGGTCCCCATGCCGTCCGCCGCGCTCGATTGGACGATGTCATTTTTCCAGATAACGTCCGCGGTCACAGCCAGCGGGCTGCTCACGGCGGCCGCGATGCCGGTGGACCGCCAGGGTCTGATCCTCCACCTGCCTGATTTTCCAATGGTAATTGCTCCGGAATGCAGCGGGATTCATTCCACCGTGGTGTTGCTCATCACCAGCTTTCTGGCGGGTCATTTGTTTTTGCGTTCGGGATGGAAGCGCGCCCTGCTGGTCGCTGTGGTGGTCCCGTTGGCCATCCTGCGCAACGGCTTTCGCGTTTTCGTCGTCGGAGAGTTATGTGTCCGCATCGGCCACGAGATGATCAATTCCCCCATCCACCGCAAGGGCGGCCCGATCTTCTTCGTCCTGTCCTTGATACCTTTCTTCGCGTTGCTTCTGTTCCTGCGAAAATCCGAACTCCCTGGTTCAAAAACCGTCCATGCCACAGCAAAAGTCTAAATCGATTATGAAGAGATTATGTCATTGCATTGGTCCGGTCCTGATGCTGGTTCTGCTTCTGGGCGCAGCCGGCGGTTGCACCAAACAAGCCCGGGTTAACCGGTTGCTCAAAGCCGGCGATGGCGATTTCGCCGCCGAGAAATATGATGCCGCCGAGTTGGAGTACAGAAAGGCGCTGCATCTGGGCGCAATGAATCCAATGGCCATTGGGCAACTGGGCCGGCTCTGTGCCAAGGAAGGCCGGCTGAACGAAGCCCGCGCCTATCTGCGCAAGGCGGCGGACCTGCTGCCCAACAGCCTTCCCTTCCAATTGTCGCTCGGACAGGTCGATTTGTCGTTTCGTGATATGACTAATGCCGCCAGGATCGCCCGCCGCATTTTATCCGCGCAGCCGACCAATGAAGAGGCGTTGATCCTTTTGGTGGACAGCTCCCGCAACGCGAGGCAAACGCAACTGGAAGTGGAGACCCTGCCGCGCGCCGGGGAAAACCCCGCTTATCACCTGGCCCTGGGCATGCTGGCGATGCGCCAGCGGAATCTCGACGAGGCCGGCAGCGAATTGCGCCTGGCCCTGGCCGCCAGGCCCAAATCGAGTTACACCTACTTTGCCCTGGCCGAACTCCAAACCCTCCAGAACAACGGGGCCGAGGCGGCCAGGGACTTGAAAATGGCGGCGGAGCTTGCGCCGATGCGCTCCGTCATCCGCACCCGCTACGCCGAGCACCTGGCGCAGCACGGCGCGGTCGAAGACGCCCGGAAGTTCCTGCTGGAAATAACCGGGACAGCCCCGGATTTCATTCCGGCTTGGATTAGCCTGATGAATCTGGCCATGACTGGGAAACAATACGATGACGCCGACAATTGGGCCGGCACGGTACTGGAACGTGACCCAATGAATTACGATGCGTTGCTGACTCGCGGCAGAGTAATGCTGGCCAAGGGAGAAGCGGCAAAGGCGGCGCAGGTTCTTGAACACATGGATTCGCTCTACAAAAAAAGTCCTGAAGTCAAATACGAGCTTGCCCTGGCCTATCTGACGGCTCAAGACAAGGTCAAGGGCATGGCTCATTTGGATCAGGCCCTGTCCCTGGATCCATTCTTCCCCAAGGCGGTCCTCCTTCAGGCGCAATTGGACATGCAGAGCGGCGACCCAGCCTCGGCGGTGGCTTTGCTGACGCGGATTCCTCAGAAGTCCCCCGATGTCATCGAGGCGCGTATGTTGCTGGCCGAGGCCTATTTGGCGCAGCAAAGACCCGACGCCGCGCTTGCCGTTTATCGCAATCTGGCCGAGGCCATGCCAGCGAATCCCCAAATCCCCCTGGCCATCGGGATGGTGCTGGTCAGCCAGCACAAGTACTCGGAGGCCCGCGCTGCTTTTGAAAAGTCCCTAGAAGTGGCGCCGGACTTCAGGCCGGGAGCGGAGCAGTTGATTAATCTGGATCTTGCCGGGCGCGATTACAAGGAGGCGACGGCTTTCGCGCAGACGCAAATTGACAAGTCTCCCAAGGCAGCGGAACCGTGGGAAATGATGGCCAGGGTTGATCTGGCGCAAACCAATGCGACTCGCGTCGAAACAGATTTGCTCAAGGCGATCCAATTGAATCCGGATTTGCCGGCGCCCTATTTATCCCTCGCCGAGGTTTATTGCGCCACCGGCAAATATGAGGAGGCATTGCAAAAATTGAATGCCTTCGTTTCCCGGACCAACGAAATGACGGCCTTGTTGGAGATCGGCGCCATCCACGAGAGACTGAAGCAATTCGAAGCGGCATGCGAGGCTTACGAAAAGGCCCTGTCCATCCGCTCCAATTCCGTTCCCGCGCTCAACAATCTGGCCTACATTTACGCAATGCGGCTGAACAAAATCGACAAGGCTTACGAACTGGCCCAAAGAGCGCGGAACTTGGCGCCGAACAATCCCAATGTCGGGGATACGCTCGGCTGGATCCTCCTTAAGAAAGGCGATTACTCCCACGCCTTGGCCATGTTCCAGGACAGCGCGGAAAAGGCGCCCGCCGACGCGGAAATCCGATCCCACCTCGGCATGACCTACTACGCGATGGATGAAGAGGAATCGGCCCGCGCGGTGTTGCAACAGGCGGTAACCTCACCACAGGATTACCCAGGCAAGGACGAGGCCCGTAATCGGCTTGCCGCGCTCAATGTGGACACCGCCGGGCCTGCCGGCACGGTCCTGGCTGGGCTGGAAAAGGCGTTGCAGGACCATCCTGGCGACCCTGTGATCCTCAAGCGCATTGGCATGGTGCAAGAGCGCCAGGGCGCGGTTGAAAAAGCGGCCGAGACCTACGAATCCGCCCTCAAGCAAAACCCGGAGGCCGTCCCTATCATGGCAAAACTGGCGCGATTATATGCGACGCGGCTGAACCAGCCGGAGAAGGCGCTGAGCCTCGCCACGACCGCTCACAAACTGGCGCCGGAAAATGCCGATGTCTCCGCCATTCTCGGCCGGTTGGTTTATCACAACGGCGATTACGTTTGGGCGTTGAGTCTGCTGGAAAGCGCGGCGGAGCGCCAGCCCAACCAGCCTGAATTACTTTACGATCTGGCTTGGGCTTACTATGCCGTTGGCCGTGTTCCCGAGGCCCAAACAGCCATGCAAAAGGCGCTGCGGAACGGCACCGGATTCACCGGGGGTGAGGACGCCAAACGATTCGTGGCCCTGACGGACGCCTTGAGCAGTCCTGCCAGAATCCAAGCCGAAGCCGGGGAGGCGCGCAGGATTCTGCAAGCGGAGGCAAAATATGTTCCGGCACTCATGATCTCCGGCGCGGCACGGGAGAGCGCGGGCGATTTCAAGGCGGCCCGGGAAACTTACGGCCAGACGCTGGCGGTTTTCCCCAAGTTTGCGCCGGCGGCGCGGCAACTGGCCATCCTGGATGCGGAACACTTCACCGACGACGCCCAAGGCTTTGCCCTGGCTGAACAGGCGCGCACCGCCTATCCGGAGGATCCTGCAGTGGCCAAAAGTTTGGGAATTCTAAGCTTTTACAAGGCAAATTACACCAGATCAGCCGAACTTTTGCGCGAGACCCTGGCCAAAACCAAAAAGGATGGGGAACTGTACTGCTATCTGGGCTTGGACGAATATCGACTCAAACGAACCAAGGAAAGCAAGCAGGCCCTGGAACGGGCGCTCGCCCTTGGAATTCCCGACAAGCTGGCCGCCGAGGCCAAGCGGATTCTGGCGGAACTGAAGTAGGTCCGGGCGCGGCGCTTATTGTGAATTTGTGATTTTGTGAAATATTGTGAAATATTGTGAAATTTCCGCAAAGCTTTCTTGACTGGTTCCTTTGACATTGCCAAGATCAACCGCGCCGGGTTCCCGGCGCATTCCGGAGGTCATTATGATAAATTTAGTTAAAATGATAGTTTGCGCGAAAGACAGGAGGGGAGCGCTGCTCGCCCTGGGCGTGCTGGCCGTGGCGGCCGGCTGCCAAACGCAATCGCCCCAATCCGCCGGCGCGCCATTGCATTCCACCAACGCGCCGCCGCAGGCTGTCACCGCCCCGCCTGCCGCTGCGGGCAATGAATCGACCAATGTCAACAAATCCATGGTGTTGCAGGAGGGAGACACGATTAAGATCGTATTTCCCGGCGCGCCCAATCTGGACACCATCGAGAGCATCCGGGTGGACGGCATGATCACTTTGCAAATGATCGGCGAATACCAAGCCGCCGGCAAAACCCCGGCCACCGTGGAAGCGGATCTGAAGAAGCTCTACGGTTCGCAGCTTGTGAACAGCGATGTTTCCGTCACAGTCCAATCGGCCGCATTCGTGGTTTATGTGATGGGCGCTGTCATGAAGCCCGGGAAACTCATTTCGGATCGGCCGTTGACCCCTTTGCAGGCGGTGATCGAGGCCGGGGTCGATACTACGAGGTCGAATCTGAAAGCTGTGCAGGTGATCCGGACGGACAGCGCAGGCGTCACGTCCAAGACCACTCTGAACCTGTACAAGGGTTTTCATGGCGGGCAACTGCCGAACTTCACCTTGAAGCCCGACGATGTCATCAACGTTCCCCTGCGTTTCAGTTGGTATTGATGGCGAGGCCGGACGGGGGCGTGGTATTGCCGTATGTTCCTCAACTTAAGCAGGTTGCAGAAAGTCCACACCCGCGAGTGGCCTTGTCGGACAGGCAAAAAGAACAGATTGGATATGTCGGTTGGCCTTACAGGGGTTAGAAATGAATTCAAGTGGTTGTATTTAAACATGTTATGAATAATATGAATTCTTGGATGGTGTAAAGTTGTCGATAAACCTTACAGAATCGCCTGAATGGCTGGCAACGACAATCTGGAATCGACATTCTCAAGTCGTTGATAATAAGGATGTTATTAATATGTTAAGAACCATTTTACATCGTTGGCACGGGTTACGCTATTAGGAGTGAAGCCGCATAGAGCGGATTGAGCAAATAAAGGTAAAAACCAAAAAGTGAAAACAAAAAGTTCAACGGACAAAAATATGAAAACAAAAATAGTGGCAAGTTTAGTGACGGCCGCAGCGGCGATCATAATGAGTGCGCCTCAGGCACAAGCCAATCTTGCGCCCATCTCGGGTTCGATTTCGTTCAGTGGAAACGCAACTGTGAATAACATGAGTCATTTGGCCCTGGCCACAGCATTCACGGGCATCAACGCGCTTGTGCAATCCGATGCCGGGGATTATAGTCCCATTATCGGATTGTCGGGCGGGCAACTGGTATACTTGGCCTCTGCCACAGGCACGCCGCACGGTACCCTTACAGATAATGCCGGCAGCCCCACTGGTGTTGGAAGCTTTGCAAACCCAGGCTTAATGAACAACTACACGTTCAGTCCTCCGCAGGGTGCGGTTACTCCGTTGTGGTCTCTCGATTATAATGGCATTGTTTATTCCTTTGATGCGACTACGATGACAGCAAACTTCAATGTGTTACAAAATGAATGGGTCATCGGCGGAACCGGCCTTGCTTCCATCACCGGCTATGCCACGACATCTGGAAGTTGGAATGCCGATGTAGGCGCAGAAGGCAGTTCCTTCTTCTTTGGCAGCGCGGCGGCAGTTCCGGACGGCGGTCTGACGGTGATGCTGCTAGGTGGCTCGATGATGGCAATGACCTTGATTCGCCGGAAGGTGAAATAAGTTTTCAGCCATCGTTTGTTTTCACTTTAAAGAGGCAGGACAAAATGTCCTGCCTCTTTTGCTTGTACACACAAGGGAGGGGCATAAACCATACCTCCGTCCGGGTCTGGCCAGGGCCGTTCTCGCGAATGGCATCCACTATTGATTTGAGAGACTTTGCTGTGTGTCCGGCTGAGGCGGCACATGTCGCGGTTTTGGCACGAAGTTGTAGTTGAGAATGCCGCCGGCCTGGCATAGAAAGGCGCCGACGCGTTTTTACGCCATGTCGCCCGCGCTTGAAGATTACGACCCTGACACTCTGACTGGATTCTATATCATCTTTCTTGTAAGCGGTAAAGGAGGGTCCCCCTGTTGATCGGCGGGTGGCGGTGGTAAAGATGGGGCCATGAAGACATCCAATGGTTCGTTTCTCCGCCGCCGGGCTCCGCGCATTGATGCCACT
>JBKQUS010000187.1:0-22139 GCA_052325505.1 Limisphaerales bacterium | reverse complement strand
TGTTTTACAACCGCCGACGCCTGCACAGCTCGCTCGGCTACCGTTCCCCCATTGACTTCGAAACCCAAAACAATTAACTAATGACTTACACAACTTTTGTGTCCGCTTTTTCGTGGCAAGCCCACTTCTCCGGGGGGTGAAGTCAAAACCCAGTCTGTTCTGGAGCGGCGACAGGCGGTATTATAGCGGACTTCTCCGGGGGGTGAAGTCAAAACGACGTAGAGGAGTTCAATGTCGCCGACGTCATTATAGCGGACTTCTACGGGGGGTGAAGTCAAAACTCCAAGCCGATGATACGCTCGCTCGCAACGATTATAGCGGACTTCTCCGGGGGGTGAAGTCAAAACCTCGCCTGCCTGCTCATTCCGTAGGCGGCAATTATAGCGGACTTCTCCGGGGGGTGAAGTCAAAACGGGCGGCGGGTGAATCGCTACGCATTACGATCGGAGTGTTTGAATATTCTCACCAGCGTAGCGATTCACCCGCCGCCCGTTTCAAATTTTTCCCGCCAGAAGCCTGTAAACCCATGGTTTGGCTCGTTTTTGGATAATCTCCAAGAGCCTGTTTGAAAACTACGAGGAATCCTGCAATCCTGTGGGTCCAGGGGCGTTCATCCTGCCAAAAAGCCTGAAAAATGTATTGGCTGCGTTGGCCCCCCTTCGTTTCCTTCGAGTTCTTCGTGGTTCAAAAGCCTTAAAATGTATTGACCGCGCCTGTCCAGTTCTCTGTGCTCCCTGTGTTCTCTGTGGTTAAACGGGCTGCCAAGTCTTTGCCGCGCAAGGCTTTAAATGTGGTTTGAGAAACAACGCAACTTTTGGACAAATTCTTTTAAAAATCAGTTGACGAACATATATGTTAACTGTAGTGTTCATCTAATGAATGACCCATTAAGGCCATGAAGATGGAAAGTCTGAATTATGAAGGCAGAAGGCAGAAGTGAGGAACGGCGAACGCTCTGTGGCCAATCCTGTTTCCCTGGGAACTGCTCCCCGAAAGCATTCCGGGTTCAGCGTTCCCGTATTTCCTGTATTTCGCGGTTGACCCGGCTTTCTTCGATCTTGACCTCCGTGAAATCCGCACCCCGGCCTTCTTTTGCGCCTTTCCTGTCCGCCTCAGCCTTGGCGGCGGCGGGCGCTCCTTGCGACTTTGCGTTTCTCTGGATACAGGCCCAAAAAATCGCACTTGTTCGCACTTAATCCGACTTAATCGCACCATTTTGAAATTTTTTTTATTGTCCCCATTCCCTTGCCAATCATTCCGCTGCCCACTACTCTTTTCCTGGATATTCCCCCGACCCTGAATTGTCCGGTCGAATTCAAGGTGATTCAGGCCGTTTCAAAGCGATTCAAACCAAAAAAAAGAAAAAAAGACCCATGAAAACAATCAATGAATGCTTGAGCCTCTCATGCTACTCAAAGTGAATCAAAGTGATTTTATTTCCATGCCGCTGGCCGCTGACGTTGTAAAGAATCTCAACAAATGGTTTACTCCTTTTTCTTCATGGATTTCGAGCCAGAGGCTCGACACTACACCAGCCCGGCAATCAACGGCGGCGGGTCGAAGTCGCGCGGCTGCGACGGATTTTGAGTTCGACACCTCTCCTCATTCCTCTCCCCGTTCGAGGCGGAGAGGAGGCCGGCATGGAAGCGGCTTCGGGGCGTTGCGCTTACGGGCGCCAGACGGCACGATAGAATTGTGCGCCGGAGGACGCGGCATTGGTGAGGTTGAGGGTGCCGCTGGACGGGGTGTTGGTGGAGAGGACAGTCCAATTCGTCGAGGCCAAATTGGTGGATGTCTGGATCAGGTACGGCACGCCTTCCGAGCCTTGCAATTGGAAAACGAACTTGCCGGTCGGCGGTTTCGCGGCCGGCACAACGAGTTTTGGCGCCGCCGGGTTGAACACAAGGACCGTGGCCGAATAGGGCGCGAATGTCTGGTTGAAGTTCGTCCCGGCGACCGCGATATTTGCCTGCGCAACGTCCGGCGACCCGACGCCGGTGCGGTCCGCGTTGTCCTGCGGGATGCCATAAGAGTAAACGGCCGCGTTGGTGAACGGGACGTAACCAGCCAGATTGATGGCGGCATCGAGGCTGGCGTAGGAACTCTTGTTGACAACGAGCATCGTCAGGCAGCCGTTGGTGCGCCGCACGGCATAGGCGGACAGCAGCGGATAATCATAGGTGGCGTCAACAACCGTGTCGCCGCCGCGCGCGAAGTACTGCATCAGCTTCATGCAGTAGAAGCTCGGGTAAAGATTGGGCGGCGTGGCAATGCCATTGGCAACGCCCTCATCGGTGAGAAAATCGCCGGAACTGTTGGTGCGCCAGCCATACAAGGCGTTGTCCGAATCAGTTATGACGCCCTGCCCGTTTCGCAGGTCCCACCAGAGCAGCGTGTTGAATTCCGTTTGCAGGATTTGCCCGATGCAGTCGGCGTAAAACAACCCTCCCACCAAACTGATCCACTGTTTGTCGGCTTCCGGGCCAAATTCGGTGTCGTTCAGTTCAACGTTGGCAGCCAGGTTGGTTCCGAGATAGTCATTGAGCATCATGCGCAGGCCGGACGCGTTGACCGCCCACGTCTGGGTCCAAAGAAGGTTGTACGTGTCTCCGTCGCCGGGCGCGTAGTCGTGACAGATCAGAAAATCCGGCGTGACATTGTTGCTGCGCAGATAGGTCAGCATGACCGGAGTCCAGCCGTTGTGCGTCACGCCGGTGACAGGGTTGACCACGGGATGGTTCGTGTAGTTCGAGTAATCGTCCTCGCCCGGGGAGGCGACCGCGCCGATCTTGATCGTCGGGTCGGCGGCCTTCATCTGGTTGTAGTAAGTGGTGAAGCGCTGGGCATAAGTCCACGAATCTTGCGCCTGATAGGGCGGGTTGGTGTTGACGTCCTCCTCCCAGCCTCCATAGCATTCGTTGCCCACCTCCCAGTATTTGACATAGCAATGATTGGTGACTTCGCAAAACCGCACCCAGTCAGCCGCCTGCTGGGGGGTGCCGCTGCCGTAATTGACGATGAAAAACATCTGCGCGCCGGTGTTGGTGGCCACATGCAGGAAGTTGGTGGTGCGCGAACCCCAGCCCTGGGGTTCGTTGGTCATGAAATAAATGTCGCCCCAACTGCCGCCGGGCCAGCGCAGGGCCTGATTATCAATGTTCGTCAGAATGGAGAAGGTGTTGGTGGTGTCGAGATCACCGTCCCAAGCCGCGGTGTTGACGGCAAACACCCGATTATCCACCGTGCGCACGGTATTCGTGGCGTTGACACTGACGTGAACGACCGCGGGCGGCGGATTGGCGGTCAACGTGATACCGGCAATGTAAAAGTCGGCTTGCGGCGTTCCCCCATTCCAAATTTCGATGTCTTCCAAATTGGTCACATTTCCAACGCCCAACTGCGCCAGCGGGATGGTGAATTGCTGCCAGGTATTGGTTGGAGCTGTCACAGAGATCTGGTTCCCCCAGGTCGATCCGGCTTCAGCCTGAATGCCAACCGTTTGGCCTCCTCCGGGCCCCCCGTTCAACCACAAAGAGAGATTCGTATATAATGTGGTATTGATCGGGTCATGCTCCAGCGACCACGCCTGCCAGGTATTGTTGGCGGCAAAGAAGATCGAGTTCGTTCCGCCAAAACTCGGATTGTTCGTGGCGTAATGCGGCACCCAGCCCCAATCCTGCCAGCCATTGTTGTAAGTAATCGTGCCGTAAACGACATTGGTATAACCCGAATAAATGAGCATATCGTCATTGGCCAAGGCCGGGGAAGCCAGGGCAAGCAGCGCCGCGCCAGCCAAGGCGAACCACGAGCGAGACAACAATTTCTTGAATGTGCCCCCAGGCGAATTGCGGTGTTCAATGTGGGAAAGAAAAAGGCTCCTTGAACTGCGATGTCGATGCATAATCAGAGTTAATATAACGCAGGCGGAAGGAAAGTCCAACAACACGATTTGCAAAATGGCGGAATTGTGAGACCAGTGGATTAATGCGTGTGGCGGTGACAGGTGCGTTCGGGTATTCGGGTCGTTATATCGCCCGACGCCTCCTCGACGCCGGACACAGCGTTCTGACACTCACCAATTCCTTGAAACGGAACAATGAGTTCGAAGGGAAGGTGCAGGCGTTCCCGTTTCACTTCGATTATCCCGATCTCCTGACGCAATCGTTGCAAGGAGTGGACGTGCTCATCAACACCTATTGGGTGCGGTTCAATCACCGGCTCTTTAATCATGACGAGGCGGTGGCCAATTCAAAAATCCTTTTGCAGGCGGCGAAGGACGCCGGGGTGCGGCGCATCATTCACGTGAGCATCACCAACCCGGACATCCACTCGCATTTGCCTTACTTCCGCGGCAAAGCCGAACTGGAATCATTCCTGGCTTCCCTCGGCGTTCCCCATTGCATTCTGCGCCCGGCGGTTTTGTTCGGCAAAGAGGACGTTCTTGTCAATAATATTGCATGGTCGCTGCGGCATCTTCCGGTGTTTGGAGTGTTTGGGGCGGGTGATTACAAACTGCAACCCATTTACGTGGATGACCTGGCCGCCGCCGCCGTCGAGAAGGCCGGCGGCGACCGGAATGAGATCGTCAACGCGATTGGGCCGGAGACCTTCACCTATCGCGAATTGGTGGAAACGGTGCGGCGGCTGCTGGGTATGCGTCGGGCGATTGTGAGCGTTCCGCCCGCACTGGGTTATTGGGCTTGCCGCGTAACCGGCCTGCTGGTGAAGGATGTCATCATTACCCGCGAGGAAATAAAAGGTCTGATGGAGGGCCGACTGTGTGTGGAGGCCCCTCCATTGGGCGGGACTAAATTGACAGAATGGGTCGAGCGCCACAAACACAGCCTCGGCCGGCATTATACAAGCGAGATGGCGCGCCGGGTGGACCGGCTTTCAGAGTATCAATCCAATTGAGCCTTTGGCCGGCGCGGCCTTCAGCACTTGCGGGCGGTGATGATGCTGCGGTCAGCGGCGGTGGGAATATGTTTGACATCATTGAAGCCGCTTTCCCGAAGGCAGTCCGCCATCTCCGTTTCGGAATAGCATTTGCCCTCGGTGATGGTCATGAGGAGCGCTGAGTAGGCGGCCACAGGCAATGGACCGGTTTTGTCGCCGTTGATGTGCGCGTCATGGATGACGACCATTCCGCCGGACGGGAGCGCGGCGAAGGATTTTCCCAGCAATAGTTTGACGCGCGCTTCGTCCCAATCATGCAGTACATTGGAGAAAAGATGCAGGTCGAAGCCGGTTGGAAAAGGATCGGCAAACATGTCCCCGGCGATGACGCCAACGCGGTCGGCGAAACCGCGCCTGGCCAGGCTTTGGCGGGTGATGGCGTCCACGGGGGGCTTCTCCTGAACGCTGGCGCGCAAATGCGGATGCCGGGCCACCAGCGCGCAAGCGTAAATGCCCGATCCGCCGGCGATGTCGAGCAGACGATGATGGCCGGCGCAATCCAGTTTTTCCGCCATGGCCGGCCCCAGATAACTGCCGCGGCAATCCATGGCGGCGGTGAATTTGTTGGCGAAGTCGTCGCCTTCCATCGCCCTGGCCCATTCCTTTTCGTTCTTTAAGCTGGCCCAGTTGGCCGGTTTGTCGGTGCGCAACACGGCCAGGATGTCCTGGCAAACGGGCCGTTCTTTGACGGACCCGAAATAAGGGCCGATGAACCACAACGATGATTTGACCAAATGTTCGCGCGCCTGTTCCGTCAGGGAAAAAACGCCGCCGTCATTTCGCAAATGGCCCATGGCGGTGAACAGGGTCAGCATCACGTCGGTGGGGCGGTCGCAAATGCCCAGCGCACGGCAGAGGGTCGCCTTGTCGGAGGGATGTTCGGCCAGCCAACTAAACAGGTCCAGGTGACAGATCGCCGCCGTCAACAAGTCCACAGCATACAGGCCGTCCCGGTAACGGTAGATGGAGGTCGGATCAGTCGCGGGCCGGCGGAGCAAGTCAGGAAACATTTTTGTCCTCGTCCAGCAGGATGATTTTCAATTTTCCCGATGGCGCGCCGGGTTGGGTAATGTTGTCAAGCAAACTGGGTGCGGTGGCCGGCGCCGCGCTTGCCGGCGGCGCGGTTTGCGGCTTCAAGGCGGAGTGCAGGGCGCTTTCGACCAGTTGCGTGCAATGGATTTTGACCGGCGGCAGCGGCCCCAATTCGGGCGCGAGTTGTTCGGCGGACAGGGCGAGGACTTCTTCCACCGTTTTGCCGCGGATCAAGTCCGTCGCCAGGCTGGCCACGGCAATGGCGGTTTCGCAGCCGAAACTTTGAAAGGTGGCTTTGTCAATTACTTTTTTTTCCGATTGGTCTTTGAACTTAATCCAGAGCCGGATCATGTCCCCGCACGCCGCGCTGCCCGCCGTGCCGACGGCGTCGGCCCCCTCCAGTTCGCCGAGGTTCTTCGGGTCGCGCAAGGCTTCCTCGATCCGTTTCTGATAATCGTCGTTTGTCTTCACGCCGAAAGCTCCACTCTGTAGCGCGGGATTTTGCCGTCCACTTCCCGCGACCAGGCGTCAATGCCGCCCCGCAGGCAACGCACGTTGCTGAACCCCTGCCCCATGAAATACGCGGCGGCGTCGGGGCTTTTCTGCCCGCGATGATCATAGACTACCATCAATTCGGTCCGCGGCCAATGCGCCAGTATCTCCTGCATCACTGGTTGCGACAACAAGACCGCCGGCTCGATGTGAGTGGTCTCAAATTCCTCCCGGCTGCGGATGTCCACCAAATGGACGCCGCCCGCCCGGATAAGGGCGACCAGTTCCGCGGGGGCGATTTCCAGGGCGAGGTCCTGCTCGTGGCTGGTTGTGATCTGTTGGATCACTTCCGCCACGTTCAAGCTGTTGCGGGCGCACAGCGCTTCGAGGGTTTCGTCCGGTTGAAACGCGCAACTGGCGCAGCCGCCGATATGATAATGCCGGAACAGCGCGCGTTGCGCTCCCGGAAAAACCTCCAGGACGCTTTTCATGGCGCTTTGCGGATGGATCAAATCGGTCATGACTTGAAAAACTTTTGGATTTCCATCAGCACTTCAAACAACCGGTCCACTTCCGCGGCGGTGTTGTAAAAATAAAAACTGGCCCGCGCCGTGGAATCCACGCCCAGCTTTTTCATCAGCGGCTGGTTGCAATGATGCCCGCCGCGCATGGCCACGCCCCACTGGTCGGCCACGGTGACAACATCATGGGCGTGGACGTTGTTCAAGAGAAAGCTGACCACGCCGGAGCGCTCTTTCCGAGGCCCAAAGAGACGGATGCCGCGCAGGCGCGAAAGCTGCTCGAAAGCGTAGGCGGACAGTTCCTGGTCGTGGCGCGCGATTTTGTCGCAACCGATCGCCGCCAGATAATCCATGGCCGCATGCAAACCCACCGCGCCCGCAAAATCCGGTGTGCCGGCCTCGAATTTATGCGGGGCGTCCTTCCAGGTGCTGGTGAAATAATCCACGCTGGCAATCATGTCGCCACCGCCTTGGAAAGGCGGCATGTCGTCCAGCAATTCGCGGCGGCCATAAAACACGCCGATGCCGGTCGGCCCACACAACTTGTGGCCGGAGAAAGCCATGAAATCACAACCGATCTCCTGCACATCGACCGGCCGATGACCGGCGCTCTGCGCAGCATCTACCAGCGTGACGATGTTGCGCCGCCTGGCCCTGGCGCACAATTCGGCCGCCGGATTGACCGTGCCCAGCGTGTTGGAAACGTGGGTGAAGGCAAATAGTTTGACACTCTTGTTGTTGAGCCATCCGTCCAGCCCGCTTAAATCCAAAAGCCCCTCGTCGCCCGTCACGGGGAGAAAGGCCAGTTTTGCGCCGGTGCGGCCCGCCAGCAACTGCCAGGGGACGATGTTGCTGTGATGCTCCATTTCGGTGAGCAGGATGGTGTCCCCGGCTTTGATGTTCTTCGCGCCCCAAGTATAGGCCAGGAGGTTGATGCCCTCGGTGGTGCCGCGCGTAAAAACAATCTCCGAGGGCTGGCGCGCATGGATGAAGCTGGCTACGCGGTCGCGCGCCGCCTCGTAAGCCAGCGTCGCCCGCCGGCTCAGTTCGTGGATGCCGCGATGCACATTGGCGTTGTCATTCTCGTAGAAGCGGCTCAGCGCGTCGATGACGGCGCGGGGCTTTTGCGAGGTGGCGGCGTTGTCCAGATACACCAGGGGATGGCCATGCACCTGCTGGTCAAGTATTGGAAAATCCTTGCGCAAGGATTCCATGTTGCACAGGGCGGGTTGGACTGACGGCGGCGTTGTCACATCAACCCCAATTCAAGTTTGGCCGCTTCGGAGAGCATCTCCCTGCTCCAGGGCGGGTCCCACACCAGGAAAACCGCCGACTCCTTCACTCCGGGAATGGCCGACACCTTGGCCTCGACGTCCTGCTGCAATACCGGCCCCATGCCGCAGCCGGGGGCGGTCAGCGTCATCTTGATTTCGACGCGGTTTCCGCCGCCGGGCAACGGCAGGATTTGCATATCATAAATCAGTCCCAAATCGACGATGTTGACCGGAATCTCCGGATCGTAACAGGTGCGCAGTTGCGCATAAATTTGTTCCTCATCGACTTTCGCGTCGACGGACGGGGTGGAAACGTCGGGCTGGCCGGACGGGGCGGACGCGGGCGCTTGTCCGAGCGCATCGGCGTCGCGGGCTTCGATACGGGCCATGTTGCCGTTGATGATGACAGTGTAACTGCCACCGAGGGCCTGAGTGATGACGACCGGTTCCCCGGCTTGCAGGGTCACACGCGTGCCGGCCGGGATCAGGACGGCTTCGCAGTTGCGCTTCAATAGAATTTCATCGTTCACGCTTTTACTTTTCCTCAGTTGAAACCACCGCCTGACCTTTCAATCCGACCATCATGGCGTGCCAGGGTAATATGGCGCATTTGACGCGCATGGGAAACTTGCGCACGCCGTCGAAGGCGCAAAGTTTCCCCAGCGCCTCCGCGTCGGCGGGGCCTGTCGTGACCATTTCCTGATATTGCCCGAATATTTTCTCCGCCTCGGCCACGGATTTGCCTTTCAGGAAGTCGGTCATCATGGAAGCGGACGCTTTGGAAATGGCGCAACCCGAACCCTGGAAGCTGATGTCCTGGATGATGCCGTCTTCCAGCTTGATGAAAACGGTGTAATGATCGCCGCAGAAGGGATTTTTCCCTTCCGAACTGCGGTTGGCGCCGGGCAGAGCGCGGAAATTGCGCGGCTTGCGGCTATGGTCCAGGATCACCTGCTGATAAAGCTCGCTCAGTTCGTCGGACATAAATTCTCCGGCACGGGGCCGGCCGCTATTCTGCGGTCCGGTCGAACCTTTCCGCGAGCATTTCTTCCAGTTGTGCCCGCACCGGCTCGATGCCAATGCGCTCGATCACGTCGCTGGCAAAGGCCTGAATCAACATCCGCCGGGCGTGCTCCGCGCCAATGCCGCGCGTGCGCAGGTAGAAAACCGCCTCCTCGCTCAATTGTCCGACAGTCGCGCCGTGGGTGCATTTAACGTCGTCGGCGAAAATCTCCAATTGCGGCTTCGTGTCAATTGTCGCGTTGTCGGACAAGAGCAGGTTGCGGTTGGTCTGCTTGGCGTTGGTTTTTTGCGCGTCCTGCCGGACAAAAATTTTCCCGTTGAAAACACCGTGGGCGCGGTCGGCGAGAATGCCGTGATAAAATTCGTGGCTTTCGCAATGTGCCTTGGCGTGGTCCACCACGGTGTGATGATCGATCAATTGCTCGGCATCGGCCAGATAAAGGCCGTTGAGAATGGCCGAAGCGCCCTCGGCGTTGAGCAACGTTTGGATCTGGTTCCGGGCCAAGTGCGCCCCGGTGGCGATGGAATGCGAAGTCCACCGGCTGTCCTTGGCCTGCATGGCTTGAATGGTGGCGATGTGAAAGACGCGCCCGCTTTCCTGTTGCACCTTGCAATGCTCCACTTCGGCCTCCTCCTCCAGCACCAGTTCCGTGACGGTGTTCGTGACCCGCGCCGCGTCCGCAAGGCTGACGTAAGATTCGATGACTTTGAGCCGCGCGCCGCGTTGCGCCAGGATCAGGTTGCGCGGGAGCGCGATCGCCCCCGCCTGCTCCGACGCGCCGATGAAAAGCAAATGCACCGACTTGGCGGCGGTTTGGCCCGCCGCAATGGAGACAAAAGCGCCGTCCTGAAAAAAGGCCGTGTTGAGCGCGGTAAAGAAATTCGCGTCGGTTTGGACGTGCCGGGTCAGGTGCTTTTCAAGTTCGGGGGAAGCCAGATGCCCCAGCAGACTTTCCACTTGCAAATTTCCCTTCTCGGGCAGCAAGCAAAGATCCGGACAAAAATGTCCATCGACAAACACGAGCCGGTAGGCGTCCAGCCCGAAAGTGAATCGTTCGATGTCCTTGCGGGTGATTTTTGCGCGCAGCTTCCCGGCGGGATGGAGCGGTAGTTGCAACACGGGCGACATGTTGGTGAATTTCCACTCTTCGAGCCGCGTGGTGGGAAAACCAAGCTGGGCCGCCCGCGCCCGCGCCGCGCCGCGAATCTTCCGCAGCCAAGCCGGAAAGCCGTCCGAATCCGCCTTAGCCAAAGCGTCCAGCACGGCTTGCGCCTGCTGCCCGTCCGGTACGGAGGGAGTGACACCAGCGCGTTCCGCGGCCGGGGGTGTTTTGCGTTCTTTCAAAGTGTCGATCATGGCTTGCCGTTCGAGGCCACGGCTTCCAGTATCCAATCGTAGCCGCGCTCTTCCAGTTCCATGGCCAGTTCCTTGCCGCCCGTCTTGACGATCCGCCCCTGCACCAGGACATGCACCACGTCCGGCACGATGTAATTGAGAAGCCGCTGATAGTGCGTGATGACCAGGGCGGCGTTGTCCGGCCGCCGCAATTTGTTGACGCCGCCCGCCACGACTCTCAACGCGTCAATGTCCAGCCCGGAATCGGTTTCATCGAGGATGGCCAGTTTCGGCTCCAGTACGGCCATTTGAAAAATCTCGTTGCGCTTTTTCTCCCCGCCGGAAAACCCTTCGTTGACCGAGCGGCTGAGGAGCGACTGGTCCAGCTCGAGCAGCTTTGTTTTCTTCTTTACAATGTCGAGAAATTCCACCGCGTCCAGTTCCTCCTCGCCGCGCGCCTTGCGGCATTCGTTCAGCGCGGCCTTCAGGAACGAGGTGCTGTTGACGCCGGGGATTTCCACCGGGTATTGGAAGGCCAGGAAAATGCCCGCCCGCGCCCGGTCTTCCGGCTTCATTTCCAGGAGGTCGGCGCCGTTGAACGACACCGTGCCGCCCGTCACTTCATAATCGCCACGCCCGGCCAGCACTTGGGCCAGGGTGCTCTTGCCGCTGCCGTTGGGGCCCATGATCGCATGGACCTCCCCGGCGTTGACCTGCAAACTCAGGTCTTTCAAAATGGGATTTCCCTCCACGCCCGCGCATAAGTTATGAATTTCCAGCATTGTCTCTTCCTGTGTGTTTACTCCTAATCTTAATCCTAATCCTTCTTGTCCGTTCGCGCCGCTTTAACCGACACTTCCTTCGAGGCTTACCCCAAGCAATTTCTGGGCTTCGACCGCAAATTCCATCGGCAGGTGTTTGAATACTTCCTTGCAGTAGCCGTTGACAATCATATTAATTGCGTCCTGCGTCGCGATGCCGCGCTGGTTGCAATAGAAAATCTGGTCCTCGCCGATTTTTGAAGTCGAGGCCTCGTGTTCGACCCGGGCCGTGCTGTTGCGCACTTCGATGTAAGGAAACGTATGCGCGCCGCAGCGGTCGCCGAGCAGCAACGAATCGCATTGCGAGTAATTGCGCGCGTTCTCGGCGCTCTTGAGCACCTTGACCTGGCCGCGGTAGCTGTTGTTACCCTGACCGGCCGAGATGCCCTTTGAAACGATGGTGCTGGAGGTGTTTTTGCCGATGTGAACCATCTTGGTGCCCGTGTCGGCCTGCTGGCGGTGATTGGTCAGGGCCACCGAATAAAATTCCCCGGAGGAATTGTCCCCCATCAGCATCACGCTGGGATATTTCCAGGTGATGGCCGAGCCGGTTTCCACCTGCGTCCAGGAAATCTTCGAATTGCGCCCGGCGCACTTGCCGCGCTTGGTCACAAAGTTGTAAATGCCGCCCCTGCCCTCCTTGTCGCCCGGATACCAATTTTGCACCGTGGAATATTTGATGCTCGCGTCATCCAGCGCGATCAACTCCACCACGGCGGCGTGCAATTGATTGGTGTCGCGCATCGGGGCCGTGCAGCCTTCCAGGTAACTGACGGAACTGCCCTCGTCGGCCACGATCAGCGTGCGCTCGAACTGCCCCGCGCCCGCGGTGTTGATGCGAAAATAAGTCGAAAGCTCCATCGGACAGCGCACCCCTTTTGGGATGTAGCAAAACGAGCCGTCGCTGAAGACCGCCGAGTTCAGCGCCGCAAAAAAATTGTCATTCGAAGGCACGACCGTCCCCAAATATTTCCTGACCAAATCGGGATGATTCTTCACCGCTTCGTTGAACGAGCAAAAGATAATGCCCTGCTTCGACAGCTCCTCCCGGAAAGTCGTGGCCACCGATGCGCTGTCCAGAATGGCGTCCACGGCCACGCCGGAGAGGCGTTTCTGTTCATCCAGCGAAATGCCCAATTTATCGAACGTCCGGCGCAACTCCGGATCCACTTCGTCGAGGCTGCCCAGTTTTTTCTTCGGCTTGGCGGCGGCGTAATAGATATAGGCCTGATAATTGATGGGCGGGTACTGAAGATTGGGCCAATGCGGCTCCGTCATCGTCAGCCAATGGCGGTAAGCCTTCAAGCGCCAATCCAGCATGAAATCCGGCTCCCCTTTCTTCGCCCAAATCCGCCGCACCACCTCCTCATTCAATCCCGGCGCAAACGAATCCGTCTCGATGTCGCTGACGAAGCCGTATTTGTACTCCGAATTGACAAAACTCTCAATTGTATCGGTTGTAGAATCCATATCGGACAAAATTAGTCCACTTCCAGCATAAACCAGCCCCGCCGCTTGTCAACGCTTGTTGACGACGGGGCAATTCTGGGAAAGCACCTAAGCTCGAGCCATTTACCCGACTTAAACCGTATCTGCTGGCTTGTGACGACCTGCGTTCACAGTCGGACTCATTCCGGCTTTAGAAGTTGCGGCAATTTGCACTTCTTTCCCTTGATAATGATGAATCGTCGGCGTCTACCAGCTATTATTCCACTTTTCGCTCACTTCTCTTTCAGTGTACTCTCACCCTTACGAAGTTCTGAGTTGGCGGTGGGCCTTGAATTCAAGGCAACCACACGATTTTGAAATACCGGGCTGCATTTGTGGGGTTGTTGGTGAACGTAAGGTTCGGGCCGGCCGCGGTTATAATGCCGCTGTAGGCGGTAAAGGGCAAAGTCAGATTGGTTGTGGACCAGACCTGGTAAGTCAAGCCGGAGACGCTGGTCCAGTTCAACAGGTTCGGCTCGCTCATGGCGGGCACCGGCACCCAGGCGGGATTCAACAGGGCGACGCCCGGGCTGGTGGCGGACGCACTGTCGATGCCCGCGTTGTTGACCGCCATGACCGTCGCGTAAAGATGAGCGCCATAACTGCCCGTGACCGTCAGGGATGTTCCGTTGACGAAGAGATTGGTGACATCCGAGCCGCCGGGAAAAGTGCCAACCATCACCTGATAGCCGCTCACCCCGCCTTGGGAATCAACGACCGCCGGCCAGGTGAACGTGACGTTGTTGCCAAACACATAATTGTTGGTCGAACCAATGCCCGGCGCGCCAGGCACGGGCGGCGGCGTCACGTCATACAGTTTCAAATATTGCGCCTCGAACGGCGCGCTGGTCCAGCCGGCATCGGTCACCGGCACCGGGTTGAGGCTGACATAAAGACCATTGGCAAGCATGTTGCTGCCGGCGTAGCCGCCAATGGTGGCACCGTTGGTGGGCCAGAGCCAGTAATTCGGACGGTTCGGATCTGCTCCAGTGTAAGCGGCAATATTTTTCACGTTGTAAATCCGGTTGGGCAGAATGCCGAACAGGTTCGAGCCGTTCTGGGTGATGTTCACATCGAAGGTTCCCGTCTGCGAATCATTGCGATCCAGATTGACGAAGGCAAAAACCACGTCGTTGAAGTTCGGAGCACCGTTGGCCGTCTGGTATTTTGCGACGGAGTAGATTTCTTCCTGTGGTGTTTCGCTGCCGATTTGATTCAGAAAATAGCGGTTGGTGCTGCGCAATGCCGGGCTGGCCTGCCTGGCCAGTCCCGCCGCCGTGAACACCGGATTCAACTGGTCCAGCGCAAAAGTGCGGTTTGCCGGATTCAGCACGGGCTGGAGGTCGTTGTAAACCATGAAATGTGGAATGAGCTTCCCGAAGTTGAGCTGATACAAATCGAACCCCCACGTCTGCGATATGCCCATCTCCTGGCCGTAGAAGATTTCCGGCACGCCGTCAATGGTGCAGCCCGCCAGGAAGCGTATAAGCCCCTCGTAGGGATCCACATAACTTTCCTCGTCGTGCGAGGTGCCGTTCCACAGGATCAAACTCTGGCCATACCAGGTGCAGCGGTCTTCAAACAGAGTCCGGTAATCGTCCGCCGTGGCCGCCGATTGAAAATCGAAGACGGCATTTTCATTGAGCACGTCGAAATGGCGATTGGAGCGGTAGGTTACGTTGCCGCCGTCCAGCGACTCGGTCATGAACACAAAATCCCATTTTTGACAGCGCACTTTGTTGATGATGTATTCCCAGCATTGCGGCGCCAGACCTTGTCCAAAATCAGCGCGCAAACCGCCGATGCCCAGGTTGCAAGTCAGAGACGGCGGTGTGTTGCTGGGGCAGCCAGTCAGTGTCAGCCAGTAAAGCAGACAGTCGGAGAAATAACGCCACGTATTTTGCGTCGTCAAATCAAAGTGCCCGTTGCCGCTGCCGGTGCTGTTTTCGCTGCCGATGGAATAATCAAACCAGTCGCCCTCGCTCAAGTAATTGGTGGATTGTGCAGCGTCGGGCACCAATGCGGCATAACGGCCGCAATAAACATGGGCAACATCCGTCCACTTGCCGAAATCATATCTGTCCGGGGCCACCGTCTGCAGCGCCACGCTGGTGGCGCGCTGGTCGTATTCGTTGGTGCGCGAATAGAACAGCGGCGCGTCGTTGACAATGAGATCCGTCGGCTGCCCGCCGGGCGCAAAATGATTGGTCCCTGTGGCATCCAGTTCGCAATCAAACGAGGTGTCACTGAAAGGTTCATCCAGCATCACGTTCACGCCGGCGGCGTTGGCGGCGGCGACAAAATTGGTGAATTCCTGCATGCCGGCGGCGCGGGTGTTGCCTTTGCTCAAGAGTGGATTGACTTGAAAAAAGTTTTTGATCGAATACGGACTCCCGACGGAATAGGGCTGCCCGCTGTTCGGATCGGTCTGCCGGTTGAGAATGCCGATGGGATGAATCGGCTGGAGCCAAAGCCAGTTCACGCCGAGGTTGGCGAAGTAAGCCAGGTTGAAGTGATTGGTGAGCAGATCCACGAACGTGCTGCGCTGATTAAAGTTCGAGCCTTGGGCGTTGATGTTCATCGCGTTCAACTCATACATAACCATGTTGCGCGCCCGCGGCGGGGTCACCACGATGGCGTGGTCGCGATAACCATATTGGTCATACCAAAACCAGTTGGTGTTGCCCGCCACCTTGAAGCGCGCGGTCAGTCGATACGCCCCGCAGTTCGTCGCGTAGAGTGTCAGGGAATACTGGCCGCCACCTATGGCAGTCATTGGGTAGGCTTCGTAATAATGATTGGTGTCGCCCGTGGCAATGTTGTTCCCGTTGGGCGGGGATATGCCTTCCTCGGAGGCGACGCCGTTGGCATCCACCGTGGCCAGCGTGGCAAGATTGCGGTGGTTCAAGTTGGCATACACATCCGCCTCCACCACGTTGTTTGTGTTCGGCGAAAACAAAATGGTTACGGGAATCGAGTCGCCCGCAACTTCATCCACAAACAGATGTTCAGTGGTGTAATCGGCATTCATGCCGTCCACTGTGAGCACCGGGTTGCCCGTGGTACCGGTGGTGGTGCCGTTGGAAAAACTGAAAACAGTGTTTGGTGTGCCGGCATTGTAATCAGCGAATTTCTCTTCGTTGTTGGCGCTGTTCCAGACCCCGATCTTGTAATTGATGGTGCCTGTATTGGGCAAATTGGTCAACGTGCCCACCCACCACATGGCATTCCCGGCAACGCTGGAATTATCCTGTTCATGGTCGTAAATGATCGGCATTACTTGCGTTGTGCCGCTGCCCAACCCGAGTGCGCCCGACGGCGTCGAACCGTCGGTAGTGTAATAAAGGCAGGCGTTGCTCGCCCAGCGGAAGCTGCTGTCCTTGGCCTGATAACCGATTTGGATCCAGAAACTGACCGTCGAAGTAACGCCATCGGAGTTCGCGGAGACAACCCGGTTGTTGTCATGGAACAGCCACGCAAGCCGGTCACGGATGGTGAACGGACTGGCGGCTGCCACGTTGGTGGAACCGGTGGTATAGTAAACTCCGTCGCCGCCGTAAAGACAGGTGTTGGTGACGTCGTTGGAGCCGTCGAATGTCAGGAGGAAGTAATATTGAATCACATCGTCCGGCGCGATGCTGGCGGTGCTGAACGACGCCTGCCAATACTGGTTGTCCGTCGTGTTGGTCAGCCAGGCCAGCGCGCTGCTGCTCCAGGCGCTTTGGCTCGCGCCTTTATAAAAAAGCGTGCCGCCAGTCTGGTTGGCGATCTGCATGCCGCTATTCCACTTCCACAGACCGGTGTAAACCGTGACGGTGGTATTCGTCCCGATTTCAAATTCGGGGTTCCGCATGTTGACGCCAGGCAGATCCCAGTTGTCGTCGGGCATATGCCAGACTGTGGCAAGGCCGGCTTCGACGTCGGGTTTGAGGCAGAGGAGGAGCGCTGCGCCAACAATAACTGGGTGTATTTTCATTTGGGGAAGGTAAACTGGTATCAAAAATCCGGATCAGGGAACGGCCTCAATGTTGTCAAATGACTGCAACCATCGCCTTCGGAGCACACGATGCATGGCTTTGTGCATGGATTTTTGCATAAAAGAACAGCATTAGGGTATTATGTTGTTGCCGGAGTTGCCATAGCATGTTCATGCGGTGGTTTATATTTTGAAACCAAGTGCCGTATAACCACCCCGCTGACTACTATCAAAACGCCTGCGACACCATCCAACTGGGCAATCGCCCGATTCAAGGGAGATTCCAAGCTAAAGCTCGGCCCGGGACTGTCGATAAACAATTTGGGTCGTTGCGTATGAAATCGTCCTGGCACCTCCACTGGACACTGCTGATCTTGTTGACTGGCCTCGCCGCTCTCTTTTCCGGCACGGCCGGTGGCTCGGAAGTTTTCCATCCGGTTCCCGGTGACCCCATGCTCGAACCCTGGCGCTGGCGCTCTTTTCCGGAATTGAACGGGCTCGGCGTGCAATGCATCGGCGAGGGCAAGGGTGGAACGATGTGGTTCGGCACGACGGATGGCGCCTGGTCGTATGACGGGCTGCAATGGACTTTCTACGGGAGAACGAATGGCCTCCCCGGTGGCGTGGATATTCTTTACAACGGTCCCGGCAGCTACATGTACGGGAGCGGCGCCTGGGGAGTAGGCTGGTTCACGGGCAAGTATTGGAACCCAATATGGCTCTTGAAGCAACCAGGGTCGCGCGTCGCGAAAGCCTGCCCCGTCATCAAGGGCGTGGCGATTGGACGCGATGGCACGCTCTGGGCCGCGACCAGTTGGGGGGTCTTGCGCCAAAGGAGGCGCGACTGGGTCTTCTACACCGGCAGGGAAGGCGCCGCGCTTATGAATGCAAATCCCACCTACACGGCGGTCCGGGTGGAAATGTTGCCGGACGAGATTTTGTCCAGGCCATGTGCCGCGGAGGGGTTGACCAATCGTTTCGATTTCTGCGAAGTCCGCGAGGACCGGTTGGGCCGGATCTGGCTGGGGACGGAAGCAGGTGAGGTTCTTTGTTTCAAACGGCACAAGGCTGTTGCCACTTCGACCCGCGTGGCGGAGGCGTCCGACGGCGATTGGACCCTTGAATCGGACGGGCTGAGCCTCATGCCACATCCGCGCATCTTCCTGTTCAAGAACGGCATGGTCTGGGTGGCAAGCACCGGTTCGCCGGGCCAGATGAATCAGTTTGACGGCAGAAATTGGATCAGCAGGCCAATGCCGGGCTCGGGTGCGCCCATCGATTGCAGTTCGGTGTTGCAAACGCGCGATGGGGTTTTCTGGTTCGGTTGCAATGGTTCGGTAGCCGCAAATCACGACGGCCATTGGAGGACTTATGAAGCGCCCAAAGCGCCCATTCCAAACGCGCGCACGATTCTTTTCCAGAGCTTGGACGGTGCGCTGTGGATCGCCGGACAGGACGCCGAAGTGCTGCGCCTCGATTACCAGACGCCCCGTTGGACAACTTACCAGGCACTCAATTTCCAATGGGAAAGCCCCGGGGGCGCGCAATGGTTCCTCCATCTCGACGGCCGGGTGGTCGTTCACGATGGAACCAAATGGACAAGCTATGGAGTGGAAGACGGGTTGATTGATTCGCCCACGTCGTTGTTGGGAACGCGCAATGGAGACATTTGGGTCGCCGGCAGCCACGAACACATCGCGGCCAGCGCCCGGTTCGACGGCGCGAAGTGGAGTCGTGTCATTCATAATGATTTGTCCTGGGGTGTGGATTGGCGTTGTCTCTACGAATCGTCCGACGGCTCGATTTGGCTCGGGGCGGCGGCGGAATCGGCCGGCCCCGGCACAAATTACACGTATGGCTACAAGCAATGCCGCAACGGCAAATGGTTCCACTACACCGTTCGCTCCTACACCTCGCTGCCGCAGCAGCACGGAACCAATCTCTTCAAATACGCCGACCCCGCTGTCACTCCCGTCGGCAAGTACCATGGCTTCGGAGAATCGCGGCGCGACGGGAAATTCTGGAAGGTGGATTGCTCGCTGAGTTTTTCTGACGGGAAAAAATCGGGCTGCCTCACATTCCAGCAAATGACCGAAATGGGAGCCGTCGAAACCCTGTTCACCAGCAAAGAAGGCGAGCTGTGGATCGGCTCGCGACAGCATGGCGTCTTCCGGTATGACGGGCAGAACTGGCAGCATTATCATGTGAAGGAGGGTCTTGTCGCCAACACCATTCGCGGCTTCACCCAGACGGCGGACGGCAGCATCTGGGCCGCGACCGACCGCGGGATCAGCCGCTTTGATGGCCGGGATTGGACCTCCGATGTTTTGCCGACCGCGTTGAATGTACCCAGGGAAGGCGGAAGCCTGAGGGCCGCGCCTTCCGGCACGTTGTGGCTCAACCGATGCCCGCAAAACTGGGCCCACCGCTCCTGGCCCCAGGCGGAACCGTTCGACCCAACCGATTCCGAGTTTTGGACTGTGTGCTTCCAGGCGAGCCGCGCCACGCCCCAAACCAGCGTCGCCCCAGTCTCCGGGAACGTGCCGCAACCGGGCAACTTGACGCTCTCCTGGAAAGGCGCAGATCCCTGGCACTCCACGGACGATTCGCGCCTCCAGTATTCCTACCGAATCGATTCCGGTCCGTGGTCCCATTACAATCCCGAGCGGCAACATTCATTTTTCTCACTGCCCACCGGCTCCCACCACTTTGAAGTCCGGGCGCGCGATGATGATTTCAACGTGGACCCGCATCCTGCGGCGCTGGATTTTGTCGTCTTGCCGCCGGTCTGGAAGCAAGCCTGGTTCCAGGAGCTGGTCACGGTGTTTGTCGGAATCATTGCCCTGCAAACCACCCGCATCATATCGCGCGGGCGTAACCTTCGCCGGACCAACCGCGCCCTTGCCGAGGAAGTCGAGGAGCGCAAGCGTATCCAGGCCGAAGTCGAGCAGGCCCAGAAACAACTGCTGGAAGCCTCCCGCCAGGCCGGCATGGCCGAAGTGGCCACCGATGTCCTGCACAACGTCGGCAATGCCCTTAACAGCGTGAATGTTTCCGCGGACCTGCTCGTGGATCGCATCCAAAAATCACAACTCGACACCCTGCCAAAACTGGCCGAGTTGGTGGCCGAACACGCGCACGAGCCAAATTTCCTGCTGGAGCACGACAAAGGCAAAATGGTCCCCGCCTATTTGCAACGCTTAAGCGGCTGCGCAGCAGAGGAGAAGCGCGAAACCTTGAAGGAACTTGGTTCTTTGCGGCAGAACCTCGAACACATCAAAGGAATTGTCGCCAAGCAGCAGGAATACTCGCGGCTGGCGGCCTTCACAGAATCAGTGAAACTGACTGACCTTGTCGATGATGGCTTGGGTCTGACTGAGAGCGCCTTCGCCGATGGCCGGGTCCAGTTGATTCGCGAGCTCGGCGAAAACGTGACGGTCGTCGTCGATAAACACAAGGTCGTGCAAATTCTCCTCAGCCTCATTCACAACGCCAGGGAAGCCTGCGACAATTTGGGTGGCGACGGACGGCAGGTGTGCATCCGCACCTCCCATCCCGGCCCGGACCGCGTGCGAATCGAAGTGCGCGATAACGGGGTTGGCATCGCGAAGGAGGATCTAACACGGATTTTCAACCAGGGCTTCACCACCCGGAAGAACGGCCATGGCCTTGGGCTGCACGGCGCGGCCAACGCCGCCACCGAAATGGGCGGCAGCCTCAGGGCGCAAAGTGACGGGCCGGGCCGGGGCACGATCTTCACCCTTGAGTTCCCCATCGACAGCGCGAAAGTGGTGGAAGCCGCCCGAAATGGCAACGGTTCCGGCAGCCCCGAAACTTGCGAGGCCGTGCAGGAGTAACGGAATAACCATGAAAAGCGAAATGAAATTCTCCTGGATGGCCCTGGTTTTGGCCCCTTTGCCAATCCCTATTCTTTACAGTATTCTGCTCGAATTGGCTGCGCCAGACAAAAGCCCGGTTCTGGCAATCTTGTTCCTTTCTGCCGTGGGGAGCGTCGTGTGCTATGGCGCGACGATATTTCTCCTCCTGCCTGCTCTGTTCGTCGTCTCCAGGTTCAGATCGCTGACGGGTCTGGTAACTGGTCTCACCGGGACGGTGCTTGGCGTCGCGGCTTACCTCCCCATTACATGGCAATTCTACCTTGCCAGCGGCGATAACTCCGGACCGCCGGAAGGAACTTATTGGGCTTACCTCCGGCACGACTGCTTTGGCGTGGCTTTCTGGGCCTGCCTCGTGGCCGGACTGGCAACGGCGATGGTGTATTGGTTTCTAGCCACTCGCGCTTCTGCAATTTTGAAGACGATTCGTTTTCGAAGGCGGGCTTGCCAGTTGTAGCGCGAAGCGCGAAGGCTGGAGCCAGTTGCCGGATTTGAACCATATCTGCTGACTTTTGCCGGCCTGCACTCACAACCGGACTCGTTCCGGCTCAAGAAGTTGCAGCAATTTGCAGTTCTTTCCCTCGATAATAAAGGGTTTTCGGCGCGTTTCACTGTTTTCCGCTTTTCGGTCACTTTTCTCCCCCCCTTCCTTCACGAACAAAAAGCCTTCAGTTGGTGCCCGTTTTGGTACCCGTCCGAACATTTGGGTGCTACCATGGGACGAGACGAGGGTTCATGGATGGAACGCGGGTGGTGCCCATTATCCGAAGATCCTAAAAAATCCGAAAAGGCCCTGAAAATGGCCTTTGACAACTTGATGTCTTCCCGCAAAAATCCTTCATCGTATCAGCCGTGAATCAATTCTATGAAAAAGGCAGTTTTTCTGTTCATCGGTCTCTGCGCTTTTATGGGTTTCCAATCTCAACTTTGTGCGGAGGACCAGCCGCCGGGCGGTTTGAATGCATCGCTGGAGGATGTTTGCCGGCTTTACAACGTTCAGACCCGCTCGATTAGCCCAGAAAACTTCACCGGTGAAAAAGGCCGCGCCGGCATGGCGACCAATGGCACCGGAAAAGGCGCGTCGCGCGAATTGGGCCAGGGCTGGAAGGTTTCCCCTTCCGTCAATATCAATGCGAAGAGCAGCTTCACCCTGGCCGAAATCACCGGCCCGGGCAGCATCCGGAGCATCTGGATGACGCCCACCGGCAACTGGCGCTGGTCGGTGCTGCGCATCTACTGGGATGACGAAACCGACCCTTCCGTGGAAGTGCCGGTGGCTGATTTTTTTGCCAGTGGCTGGGCCAAGTGGGACCGTTGTCCGTTG
>JBKQUS010000186.1:0-45071 GCA_052325505.1 Limisphaerales bacterium | reverse complement strand
CTGCACAGCTCGCTCGGCTACCGTTCCCCCATTGACTTCGAAACCCAAAACAATTAACTAATGACTTACACAACTTTTGTGTCCGCTTTTTCGTGGCAAGCCCACCCTGAAGAAAAGTAATTGAAAGGGTCAAAGCGCTCTTGACTATGGCCGATTGTTTGAGCGCATGATATGCGATGCATTTGACATCTCGAAAAATCGCGTTGCTCGCGGCAGTGGCAATCCTTTGGGGATTTCACAGCGCCAAGGGGGAAATCTCACCCGTATCCGCCGCCCAGAATGATTCGTTAATCCTGCCCCATTTCTTCTCGGACAACATGGTATTGCAGCAAGGAGTGTCCGTGCCCATTTGGGGTTGGGGCCAGGAAGGCGCCACCGTGACCGTCCAGTTTCGAAAGGAAACAGTTTCAACCCGCGTCAAGGACGGAAAATGGCTGGTCAAATTGGGGAAGTTGAAGCCGGGCGTGCCGGATACGTTAACCATTACCAGCGGCAATTCCATTGCACTGAAGAATGTGCTGGTTGGAGAGGTGTGGCTGGCCAGCGGGCAATCCAACATGGAATTCCCCCTCAGACAGTCATATGAGTCGGCGGGCGATATCGCCAGCAGCGGCAATCCGATGATCCGTTGGTTAAGAATACCCAAAGCCCGCATGGACACGCCGGCAAACGATTGTGGCGCGCATTGGGTGGAATGCGATCCGCACACGTCCCCAGGCTTTTCAGCGGTGGCGTACTATTTCGCGCGCGATCTGCAAAAGGCGCTGCATGTGCCCGTTGGCGTGATTGAATCCGATTGGGGTGGGACGCCCGCCGAAGTCTGGATGCAGCGCGAATTTCTTCAGTCCAACCCCCGCTACCGCACGGAAGTCTTCGGAGCGTGGATTGTGGCAGAGGACAGGTACCAACGGAGCCTCACCTCGTACAACATAGCGAAGAGCGAGGCGAAGGAAAAGGGCCTGGAGTTCACCAATGCCGCGCCGCGCCGCCCCTGGAAACCGGGAGAATTGTATAATGGAATGATCGCGCCTTTGGCGGGCTATGCCATGAAGGGCGCCCTCTGGTATCAAGGCGAGAGCAACGCTGGCAGCGCCGAGGACGCCCTCGAGTACCATACGCTCCTGCCCGATTTGATCCGCAACTGGCGGGCGGTGTGGCACGAAGGCAAATTCCCATTCCTGCTGGTGCAACTTGCGCCCTTTTTCGAAATCAAGCCCACCCCCTCCGAAAGCAGTTGGGCTTCGGTGCGTGAAGCGCAACTCGAAGCGACCAAGACGCTGCCTAATGTGGGAATGGCTGTCATCACGGACGTCGGAGATCAGCACAACATTCATCCCACCCACAAGCAGCCCGTCGGCGCGCGGCTGGCACTGGCTGCGCGCGGCATTGCCTATCACCAGACAAATGAGTATTCCGGCCCCGTCCTGAAACGGGTGAAAATCGAACCGAACCAGATCGTGCTGACCTTCAACCAAGTGGGCGGCGGCCTTGAAGCGAGTGGCGGTGATTTGACAGGCTTCGCCATTTGCGGCCCGGATGGAAAGTTTGTCTGGGCCAATGCCGAGATTAAAGGATCGGACCAGGTGGTTGTTCACAGCACACAGGTGCGGCACCCCGTCGCGGTGCGGTATGGCTGGGCCAGCTATCCGGTGGTCAATCTTTGCAACAAGGCGGGCCTGCCGGCCTCTCCCTTCCGGACGGATGATTTTCCTCTGCAATAGATTTTCGCAGCGCCTTTAAAACTCGAACCGCACCTCCGCCAGCCGGCCGGCGATTTCGCGCAGGACCCGCTCCTCATCTGTCGTGTCCCTGGCGGCAAAGGTGACACTGAAGCGCAAATAAGCCCCGGCATCGTCCCAGGGCACAGTCGAGATCAGTTTCTCCGCGATAAGCCACTGTGAAACCTCTTCAGCGTTTTTGAATTCGCGGTGTTCTCCCTTGCCCAACGCCGCGGCCTTGGGCGCTTTGACGTAGAGGTAGAAGGAGCCTTTGGGTTTGGCGGCCCTGAAGCCGCATCGCTGCAATACTCCGACCAGCCCCGTCATACGCCGGGAGTATTTGGCGGCGATCTTTTGCGTGATTTCCGGATGGTCGAAGCAATAGGCCGCAGCGTGCTGGATGGCGAGGAATTGGCCCGAATCGGTGTTGTCTTTGACATCTCCATAAGCCCGAACCAACAATTCATTGCCCGCGACAAAGCCGCAACGCCAGCCCGTCATGTTGAAGCTCTTGCTCGTGGAATGAAGCTCGACTCCGACGTCTTTCGCGCCGGGCGTCGCCAAAAAGCTGAGCGGTTTGCCTTCAAAAACCAGCGCGGCATAAGCCGCATCATGAATGACAGCCAGGCGGTGCTGCCTGGCGAATGCGACCACACGGGCAAAAAACTCCGCTGTGGCGCTCGCCCCGGTCGGATTATTCGGGTAATTCAACACCAGGACCCTGGCCTTGCGCAGAACCTCCGGCGGGACGGATTCCAAGTCCGGCAGGAAACCATTGCTCTCCAACAGGGGCAATTGATGTACCTGCCCTCCGTAATATTTGGAATGCGTCCCGAACACCGGGTAGCCGGGTGTGGTCATGAGGACGTAGTCGCCTGGATTGACCAATGCCGCCGGCAGGATGGACAGCGCGGCCTTGCTGCCGATGGAATGGAGCACCTCGGTTCCCGGATCAATGCCCCTTACGCCGCAGACTTTTTCCAGGTAGCGGGCGGCGGCTTCCTTCAATACGGAATCACCATTGTCCGCGTAGCCGCGATTTCCCGGCTGGCGCGCCTCCTCGGACAATTTTGCCACCACCTCAGGAAAAGCCATTTCGTCCGGTTCGCCCACCCCCAGATCGAGGATTTCAGCGCCGGGTTGGGCCTGAACCGCAGCGCGTTTGGCCCGTTTTATTCTTTCAAATTTATAAATCGCGGTTGATTTCCCATAGTCCTTCCCCCCGATGCGCTCCGCGAAAAGATTTTGTATGTAAGAACTGCTCATGCCGGCGGAAAACGTAACGGTTGACAGCCGCGATTTCAAGCGTGGACGCCTTTCATTGTGCTTTGCCGTTGACACATCGGGCACGCCTCCGCATAACCAGCGTGGTGAAATTATGGCGCAGCGGTATTTTTTGGTCGGTCCTCGGCTCCATTGGCGGGCTGGGCCATTTGGCTTTCAGCGGGATGATGGCGCGGCTGCTCTCCAAACCGGAATTCGGCTATAGCAACACCATTCTGACCTATATCGGTTTATTAAGCCTTCCGCTGACAATGGTCAGCACCTCACTGGTGCATTACATCGCTCATTTCCGCGGCCAGAATGATGAGGCGCGCCTGCAAGGGCTGCTGGCCGGTTGTCAAGAATTCCTCTTAAAAGCCACCATCGCCGGCTCCCTCCTCGCCGTCGTTTTGGCCGATCCCCTGGCGCGCTTTTTTGGCTTTCGCGCCAGCCTGATGCTCGTCGCCCTCATCTATTTCATGGTCAACGTCTGGTCGGGCTTTGCCGTGGCCCTCTGCCAGGGCATGGCCTGGTTCAAGCGCATCGCATTGATCGCCCTCGCCGCCGTGGGCTTGAAAGTCCTTTTCGGCTGGGTCATGACCAGCCTGTCCCCCACGGCGGAGATGGCGCTGTGGGCGATCACGGTTTCGCTCCTGGCCAATCTCACTTTGCTCTATTGGTGGAAGGACATTTTCCAGCACGGCGCCCGCCGCATCTCCCCCTGGAACAGGGAATTCCTCCATGTTCTTCTTGTCACAGGCGCGTATGTGGTGGGGAACTACTGCTTTCTTTCGGGGGACACCATGGTGGCGCAGAAGTATTTTTCGGGCAACGCCCTGGGCGATTATCAATACGCGGCGCGCTGGGCCATCAACATGCCCGTCACCATTGCCCCGCTGCTCCTCGTCATGTTTACTTCGCGTTCTGGCGGCCGGGAGGGACAGGCACTTTCCGACCAACGCATTTTGTTGAGTTTGTACGCAGTGGGCCTGGCTTGCGGCGCCACCGCGATCATTTTGCTCAGGAATCTTTTGGTGAAAATCATTTCAGGCCATCCCAACCCGGACGCCGCCGCCATGTTGATTCCCTATACCATCACGATGAGTTTTGTCGGACTGGGTCAGGCCATCGCCATGTGGAGCCTGGCCAGCCGATGGTTCAATCTGGCCATTTTCTACGGAGTTTTCGGTGTAATCTATTGGCTGGCATTGATGCTTCTCGGGCACACGCCCGCCACCTTGCTCCAAGTCATGCCGCTGGGCGCAGCCGGAGCCTTTTGTCTTTTGCTGATCTTGTGGTTTCTGACCGTGCGCAACCGCGCCCCGGCCAGGGTGGCCACTTAACGTCCGCCCAAAGTCCCGGCCCTGCTGCGCGACCGCGCGCCCCGCAGCAGCGGATTGCGGCCGCCCGCATGATTCCGTTTGGAGCGGACTTCCTTTTCCAAAAGGTAACTGGATGAATTGCGCAGGCGCCGGCGGTATTTCAATTTCTGGCGCATGCGTTCCCGCGCCGCAATAGTGTGTTGCAAGCAGTACACGCCAATGGCCGGTCTGCCGCAGGTCAAACAAATGCCCCGCGCCTTCTTGCGCGCCATGTGGATTTGCTGACGGGACATTGGCGTGCCGTCCTGCTTCAGCAATCCTGTATACTTGTCATTAATTTTTTTCCTGCTCCAACTTTTCGTTTTAGTCTTCATGTCATGCTTCCTCAAAAATCGCTTCCTCGCAATTCATTATACTCCACAACGGCTGAAATTGCGAATACTTGAGTCAAATACCTTGTAAATGCTTGCAAAATGCAAGGGGTTAGGAGCGTGTCAAGCGATTCCCGCCCCTCAGGTGGCTGGCACGAACCGCTGCAGCAGCAAGGCCAGCAAAAACCAAACCGGGAACAAGGCCGCGCCCGGATGCGACAAATCCGCCACCGCCAGCCAATCCACCAGGACGATGCCCGCCAGCAAACGCGACACAGCCAGGCCCATGTTGGGATGCTCCCGTCCCAGAATCTGGAGCAATGTCCATACAACCCAGAGAATGAGCAAGATGGAACATAAAGCGGCGGCCCGTTGGTCAGGCCCATCGTCGGCCAGACCGGCCATGACGAGGGGAACGGACAGAAAAATGCAGGGCCAGTATTGCACGCGGGTCGGCGTGCTTTCCTTGCGGGCCAGGCTGCTTAATCCCACAATGTAACCGGCCAGAGCCAGCCCTTTCCAAATGCATTCCCCCGTCATCCCGTTCACTCCAACCGAAGCCGCCGCCAGATAAACCAGAAACCGGCAGCCGCCCATCAATACGGGTGCAAAGACCATGATTTTATGGATGGCGTTGTAGAACAGAATGCAGCCCGCCAGCAGCAAACCCAGCACGGCAGTGCCCGCACCCATCCCGGCTAAACCTGCCGACCCCAGCGCCAGCCAGGCAAAGCCCCATCCCCAAACCTCCTTCTCGGTGACCACACCCGCTGGAATTGGCCGTGTGCGGCGGTGGTTCCGGTCAAACCCCGCATCAAACGCGTCGTTCAAAAACATCCCGCCGAGATAGAGAAAGGAGATGGAGACCGAAACGCAAAGCAAGCCCATCAAGGGGCCGCCGCCAGCCATCCACCAGCCAGCCAGGCAATTGGACCACACCGTGGGAAGGTTCGAGATACGTCCCAGAACCAGGAACGTGCGCAGTTTGGATGGCCGCATCAGGATCACGCCAATCCCCTGCCCTTCAAGGCGTTGAGACACCACTCGTATTCAAGGCTCAATTGCCCGACCACGGTCCGGTTCTTCAGTTCAGGCGGCAGGACCTCCCAAGTGTAGGTTTCCATCTCCAAGTGGGAGCATAAGCGCGGATTGGCCTGAAGAACATCCAAAACCCCCAGCAAATGGTCCGTGGTATTCTCAAACCAATCCGCCGGCGGGCTGTGCAAAGGAATGTGAAAATGGACGCGCCATTCCTCCTCCGGCGATTTCGGCGCGGCCAGCGCCGCTTCCAAGTCCCTGTATCGGGTCAATTTGCCATCTGCGGCGCGGGACACGACTTGGTGCAGCCAGGTATCGTCGGCGAAGGCGGCCAGCGCCGCCAAGCTTGCCGCCGTGGGTCGCAGCTTCAAGGCCGAGCTAAGGTGCAGTTTGCTGATCTTGATGCCGTGCTCCCGTAACCGCGCCAGTGATTCGGCTGGATTCTCGAATTCCAAAGCCAAATGGCAGGTGTCATAATTCACGCCGAGAAACTCGTCCAGCCGGCTGTCGTTCGGATACCTTTTGTGCAGCTCGTCGAAAAACCGAACCGCTTCCTCCGTGGTTTCCAACAGGCAGAGCGGTTCTGGTTCGAGACCCAGATGCAACCGACGTCCGGTTTGAGCGCCGACCCGTGCTATATGTTCGACGCACCGAAAAATGTTCTCGTGAATTCGCCGAAGCTTGTCCTTGCCGGTGACGAATTCCTTGAATAAACCGGGCACGGTGCTCACGCTCCCTTCGATTCCCGGCGGCACAAGCTGTCCCAGCAAGTCGAACAACCGATTCGTATAATTGACTCTGTCATCGGAGGTCCAGTCCGGACAATAGACCTGCTCCTTGACGCGCCGACCATGAAATTGGCCGTAGGGAAAACCATTGATGGTGAAGACGTAGCAATTGTTTCGATCCAGCCAGCGGTGAAACTCCAGCAGGGCCTCGGGCCGGCTCAGCTCCCGCGACGCCAAATCACTCAGACGCAGGCCAATGGCATAGGGCTGGCCGGGACAAACGTTTTTGCGCACAGCGAGGGTGAATTCCTGCAACGCCGCCAGGGTTTCAGGCCACGATTCCGCGCGATGGATGTTCGTGCAGTAGGCCAGATGCAGATCGTGGTTGAGTTTCATTGGGCGGCCCTGGTTGCCCGCGCCTCAAGCTGGCAGGTCGAATTTCCCGGATTGGCTCAGGAACCGCATGGGGTTCTGATAAATCACGTCGTCCACTTTTTTGGCGGCGTGCCCGCGCTGCCGCATTTCCAGCGCGGCCCGCGGCACGGCTAGCGGAACGCTCACGCCCCAGTCGCAGGCGCTGTTCATCCACAACCGCTCGCGCCCGTACAGCTCGATCATATCGACCGCCCGCGCCGCCGTGCATTTGGATTCCGGGTAAAGCGTCATCCCCGCCCAAAAACCCGCATCCAGCACCAATTCGATGGTATGCTCCTCTACATGATCAATGATGACGCGCCCCGGGTCGATCCTCCTATCGCTTTTCAGCGCATCGACCGTGAGTTGCGTCCCCTTCCGCTTGTCCTCAAGATGCGGCGTGTGAATCAAGATCAACCGCCCGTGCCGCGCCGCCAAATCAACGTGCTTCTCGAACACGGCCAGTTCATTGCGGCTGTTCTTGTTCAGTCCGATTTCCCCGATGCCCAGCACATTGGGCCGGCCAAGGAATTGCGGAATAATATCTATCACTTCCCCGGCCAGCTTCACGTCTTCGGCCTCCTTGGGATTAATGCAAAGCCAGGAGAAGTGCGGCAGGCCGAATTTCGCGGCGCGCTTCGGTTCGTACTCGGTCAGCTGGCAGAAATAATCGTAAAAGCCATCGACGGAACGGCGGTCGAAACCTGCCCAAAACGCCGGTTCGCAAACCGCCTGGCAGCCGGCCGTGACCATGGCCAGGTAATCTTCAGTCGTGCGGCTGACCATGTGGGCATGAGGTTCGATATAACGCATAAGGCGGAGGCGGATTAAGGAGCGTCCGGCCACGCGCCAGTGGCGGCTTTGGTTGTGGCGCGCTCGATTGGCTCGGCCGTCGGATCGCTTAAACTGACCAAGACTCGTTTGGCGCGTTGCGGATCGGTCTTTCGCAGTTCCGCCAGGGCGCGGCGAAAGGCCTTGATGCGAAAATCGTCTTGGCCCTCCGCGCGATCGACCCGATCCAGAAAGGCGGCCAGATCGATCAGCTTGGCGCGGGCCTCCATGAAATACAGGTCCAGGACCTTCTGGCGTGTCATATAACTTCAGGGGGATTGTCGGTCACCTCGGACAAAGCAACAAGCTTATAATCGTGCTGTTGATTCCATCCCGGCTGCGCCAGCCGGTCATGCAATGACGACAGGCAAGGAGGGGGCTTTTCTTTCTGGCCTCTGCAAGCTTTATGGTTAAATTTTTATCGCCTCATGAATAACGCATCAAATTCCAAGTCCGGTCCGCCGAAGAGAACGGCGCTCAAAGTTTTTTACGCGCTGCCGATCCTCTTTGTGTTCGGTCTCTGCGGTTATCTGGTTTGGATGCGGGCCACGCGTCAGGGGCCGCCCATCCACCACATATCCAGCAAGCCATTTGCCTCGGTCCGGATCGATGGGTTGACGGCCAATTTGTTCACGCAGGGCGACCAATTGCGGGCGGCCGGCAATGATTTGTTCATCGAATTTCGCGACGGACAAGGCCATTTGACGGACGTGGGCGAAGCCACCCTGGGATTGGAACTCAAGATGCCCGACCTGGTGATGCACAGCATGGGCAAAGTCATGCGCACCGCGACGCCGGGACAATATCGCACCACATTGGACCCGCAGATGGCGGGCAATTGGACGGGGAGAATCGGCTTCTCCGGCCCGCGCGGAACCACGGAAACCAACTTTTCCGCCACGGTGAAGTGAAGATGCGGACTTGCGCGTGAGGGCCTGATTCAGCATAGTATTGGCCATGTTGTGCCGATGGTTGAGTCCCAAATTCTTTTCCGGCGGGCACTCCCCAATTCCAAACAACATGAAAGCCACTTGTATCACCCTTTTCGCCGCTCTCACCATGTTTGGAGGCACCGGCGTTCGAGCGCAATCCATTTATGTTCCCAACGCGGACTTCGGGCTGCCAGTGGTCACGTATGAGGAGATTGCATTGCCGGAAATGATTTCGTGGGAAACGGTGGAAACTCCAGAGCAGGCGGACAATGGGGAGATTGGCGTGTTTGTGAACAACCCGGCTTATGCGAATGATGTGCCTGATGATTACCTCTATAATTGCGATGGAACCCAAGCGGCCTATGTGCTTGCCGATTATGGGCTGGCGATATTCCAGGACTATGATTCAGTGGATTCATCAGGCGGGCCGCCCTCGCACGCCTTTAACGCGACGTACCAAGTTGGCAAGTCCTACCAGTTGCAGGCCGGAATCATCGCCAGCACCTATTTTGGCCAGGAGCCAGGGGTCATCCTGCAGATGAACCTCTACTATCGCGACAGTTCGAGCAACATGGTGACGGTTGCCTCCAGCAATGTGGTTTATGCGACAAACGTTTTCACCAGTATCACCAACTTTGTGACTTTTGAACTGAATGTTCCGCCCGTGCAAAGCAGTGATGCCTGGGCTGGTCAGCACATTGGCATCCAATTCCTCTCCATCGTCCCCGATGGCGTGACGAATGAGGGATATTGGGATTTGGGCAATGTGCAGTTATTCGCCACTCCCGCCTTGATCAATCCAAGTTGGAGTCACGGCCAGTTTGGCGCGACACTGCTCAGCGAGCCGGGACTGGTCTTCCAGATTGTGGCGGCGACGAACCTCTCCGTTCCGCTGTCCAATTGGGCGGGCGTGGTGACGTTGACCAATGTTTCGGGGACAATTCCGTTCTTAGATCCAACGACAAACCACAATGGGCGCTTCTACCAAGCGAAGCAACTGCCAGCGCCCTGAGCCAAGGAAGAGACGATGGCCGGGTGAAGTGAAGATACGAACTTGCGCGTGACGGCGTTATTCGGCATAGTATTGGCCATGTTGTGCCGATGGTTGCGTCGCAGATTCTTTTCCAGCGCCGTCGCAGGTTAGCCCTGCCGACGCAAGCCGGGCATTCCCCAACCCCAAACAAATGAACCAGTTTAAAAACATGAGGACTTCTTGCATCGCCCTTTTCGCCGCCACCTTCATCCTTTTTGGAGGCGCTGGGAGTCGAGCACAATCCATTTATGTTCCCAATGCAGACTTCGGGCTGCCGGTTGTCACGGATTACAGCGTAGATGTGGCGACGAATATGATTTGTTGGGAGGCGTCCCCGGAGGACAATGACGGGGCCATCGGCGTTTTTGGCAATTTGCCGGGCGATGGCGAATACATCCTTAATTGCGACGGTCCCCAAGCCGCTTATATTTTCGAGGACCCGGAGGTGGCTTTGCTCCAGGATTATGACGCAGTGGATTCAACCGGCACCCCTTCGCACACCTTTACCGCGACCTACGAAGCGGGCAAGTCGTATCAGTTGCAGGCCGGCTTCATCGCCAGCGAGGATTTTGAGGGTTTGTCGCCGGGAGCCATCCTGCAAATGAGTCTCTATTACCGCGACGACTCGGGCGACATGGAAACGATTGCCTCCACAAATGTGGTTTATGATACAAGCATCTTCACGAGCGATACCAATTTTGTTCAATACACGTTGAACATTCCCAACGTCCTGCCCGCTGAACCATGGGCGGGCAAGCACATCGGCATCGAGTTTCTCCCCACCGGATCGATCACGGGGGGGTTTTGGGACGTTGGCAATGTGCAGTTGTGGAACACACCCGCTTTGATCCAGCCAAGCTGGAACAATGGCCAGTTTGGCGCTACCCTCTTGAGCGAGCCAGGTCTTGTCTTCCAGATTCTGATGTCCACCAACTTGAGCACGCCGCTCTACCTTTGGTCGAACGTAGTCACGCTGACCAATACTTCAGGGACGACCTCGTTTGTTGATCCTTCGGCGAGCGACAACCAGCGTTTCTACCAAGCGCGGCAGGTGTCACCGCCTCCTTCTTGAACGGAACGACGATGCGGGCGGCGCGATCAACTTTGGCGGAGTGGGGGTTCACGCTCGTGGAGTTGCTCGTGGTCATGGCCATCATCGCAATCCTGGCAGCCCTTTTGCTTCCTGCGCTGGGTTCGGCCAAGGCGAACAGCAAGAGAATTGCCTGCATTTCCAACTTGCGGCAAATCGGCCTGGCGGTGCGGAACTACTCGACGGACTATGGCGGTTTGATTCCGTACGGCCCGAAAGCGCCGCCGATCCTGAACCCGTTCGATCTCTATACATCCACCGGCGCACCGACCAGCCTGATTTCGCTCGCAAGCGGCGCCCCCGTGGGCTTGGGCTTGCTGCTGCCGGGAGCATTGGCCAGCCAGCCCAGGGTGCTCTTCTGCCCGGGCACCGACCAGCAGGTGAATGATTATGCGGAATTGGCGCAGGTTGGCGTTGGGCAAGCGCAAGGCAGCTATTACTACCGTCACGCGGGGAACACGAACTTGTTCGACACGCCAGGCACCTTGACTCCGCCGACCGACATCAAACTGGACAGTTTGGGCATCAACAGCCGCGGCCAGCCGATCCGCGCACTGGCCATCGACACGGAGTTCCTGTGTCCGGCGGGCTGGACCATGTTTAACATCTCGCCGAGCACGCATCATCAGCAAAAGTTTGTGGACATTTTATTCTCGGACGGGCACGCCGTGTCGCGTCCCAACACCACAAACCAATTCACGGTGGATCTGAACCTGGCGAACGAGCAACAGTCGTTCTCGATCATCATGGGGGTCTTTGAGCGGGCGGATTCGGAGTTGTGATTTCGATGCTTAGAGGCGCTCGCGGCCGGCGTAACCGGACTCCAAGTCGTGCCAGTATTCGATGTCATCCTCCTCCTTTTCCCAGCAGAGGAAAATCTCCCGGCCGTCGCGCCAGGAGGGGAAATCCAGCAGGCCGCGGTTTAAATCCTTGAGTTGAATTTCGCGGGCGCGGAAACGCTGCAGGACGGCCTTGCATTCCGCCAGCGTCCTGGCCAGTTGGTTGACCGAAGGCCCGCCCGCGTCATCGCCGGAACAAAGGAGTTGCCCGACGCGTTTGTCGAGCGTTTTGAGCCGCTCCTGCTGGCGGCCCAGTTCGTCGAGCCAGCGGCGGACCGTGGGCAGGAGGGCGCGGGCTTCCTCCAAGGTGTAATGTATGGAAAAATGTGAGGCCATCGCGGTCAGGCGCCGCCCGAATAGAGGTCTAACTTCTTCTTGACATCCGGATTTGATTCGATGGAAAGCGATTTCTTCCAAGCCTCGATGGCCTTGCCAGGCTGGCCCAGGGCCATATAGGCTTCCCCCAGGTGGTCGAGCACGGTGGCATCCGGTTCGGCAGAAAGCTCCACCGCTTTGAGCAGCCAAGGCAGGGCATGTTGCGGCTGCTTCTGCTTGAACAACACCCAGCCGAGGCTGTCGAGATAGGCGCCGTTTTTGGGGTCGAGCCGGACGGCTTTTTCGATCAAGGCGCGGGCACGGGGCAGTTGTTCGCCGCGGTCGGCCAGCATGTATCCCAGGTAATTGAGGCCTTCGCCGAAATCAGGCCTGAGATTGATGCACTTTTGCAGATATTCCTCGGCCCGCTTATATTCCTGGTTGCGCTCGCACGCCGCGCCGAACTGGAAATAGAAGCGGTAATCAAGCAGGCCGGGATCGCTGGCCAGAGCAATGATCTCGGCGGTCGTAAAATGGCGGATGGCCTCGGCGTAGTTCTTGGCATCCGACGAGGCGACGCCGCTGTAAAACTCGCCCAGGAACGATTTGGGAAACCTGGCCCGGGCGGCGTCGAGGGTCCGAAAGGCCTCCTCCGTGCGGTGCAAGGCGATTTGAACGAGGGCCAATTTGTACCAGGCCTCCTCGATGCCGGGGTCCCAGTGGATGGCATTCTCATAATCATCCAGGGCCTCGGCCAGTTTGTCGTCGCCAAAGGCGAGTTCACCCAGGAAAAACCAGGCCCGCGGGAAGTGGGTGGGATTATCGCGCACGATGGCTTCAAACTGTTTGGTGGCGTTGATTTGGTCCTGCGCCTGGAAATAGAGCAAGGCAAGCTTCTCGTGCAGCAGTTCGCGCTTGAGCGACGAATCCGGGGCTTCGGACAGAAGCTTTTCATAAATCGCGGCGGCCTTCATCGGTTGATCGATCCGGCTGTAGGTATCCGCCAAGCTTTGCCAAAGGAGCGGCGAGGAAAAGTGCATCCTCCCCACGCGATCCAGCAGGGCCATGAGGTTTGTTCTGGTGGCGGCATCCTTGGGCCGCGACTGGAGATAGGCGGAGTAAAGGCCGCCCAGGGAAACGAGCGCGGACGGATCGGGCCGGATGGATTTTGCCGCGAGATTGAGTGTGCGGAGCGCCTGGCCCGGCCGGTTCTTGTGCAGAAGAATTTCGACCCGGCACTCGTAGCCGTCCAAGGCATCGGGTTCGCGCCGGATGGCCCGGCGGCTTGCGGTCAGGGCTTGCCGGGTCCTTCCGGCCTGGAGATCCGCGCGCGCCAGGACACTTAGGAGCTGCGCCGAGGCGTCACGCCGGCGGGCGGATTTGGCCAGGACGGCAATGGCCTTGTCAACCTGGTTGTTCTTAAGAAAACGCTCCGCCACTTTGATGACCAAATCTTCATTGCTTGGATCAGCCAGGGCGGCGTCATTAAACTGTTTGACAGCCTGTTCGTCCTCATCGTTCCACTCATAACTGATGCCGGCGGCGTAATGCGCCAAGGCAGCCGGATTGCCGCCGGCCATGAGGTTTGTCGGACCGTCCGCCAGCAGATCGTCGTTGGTGTCCTCATTGCCCTGGCTGGCCGCCGGCGTGGTCTCAACAGCCGCCGTGTGTCGGGCGGGAGTCGCGCAACCCGGCGACATCACACCAGCCAACGCAACGACCAACACCAGAATTGGATGATATGCCTTCATTCGATCAACGACCGCCAAAAGGAATCACTGTCCGCTTGGCAGCAGACTGCTCCGGGCAACCCGCGAATCCCAAAAGGCACCACCAGGCTACTTCTGCCAAGTTCGCTTCTTGTGCCGGTTGGCACGCAGCTTTTTGCGCCTTTTATGTTTGTTAATTTTGCTTTTTCGGCGTTTTTTTAGTGATCCCATAATACTTGTTCAACCGCGTCGTTAATATACCACTTTATTCAACGGATACTCAATAATTCCTTCAGCCCCGGCGGCTTTGAGCAGGGGAATTAACTCACGAACCACCTTTTCGTCAATGATGGTTTCAACTGCAACCCAGCCCGGCAGGCTCAGATTGGAAATGGTTGGATTGCGCAAGGCGGGAAGGGTGCGCAGCAGAGGCTCCAAATCCTTCTGTTGCAGGTTCATTTTCAGGCCCACCTTGCTCTCGGCCTCGAGCGCGCCCCGAAGCAACAGAGCCAGGGTTTCAACTTTTTGCCGTTTCCATTCATCTTTCCAAGAGGCCTCGTTGACAATCAGCCTGGGCGTCGAAACCAGCAGCGTATCGACGATGCGCAGATTGTTGGCGCGCAAGGAGGAACCGGTTTCAGTGATTTCGACGATGGCATCGACCAACTCATGGGCCTTGACTTCCGTCGCACCCCACGAAAACTCGACTTCGGCTTTGACGCCGTGCTGTTTGAGATAACTATGTGTGATATTGACGACTTCCGTGGCAATGCGTTTGCCTTCCAAATCCTTGGGCGAGTGAATGGAGGAATACTCGGGCACCGCCAGGACCCAACGGGCTGGCTGGCTGCTGACTTTGCTGAATTGGAATTCCCCGACCTCGTGGACTTTGGAGCCGTTTTCGACGATCCAATCGTGGCCGGTCAGGCCGCAATCCAGATAGCCCAACTCCACGTAGCGGCTGATTTCCTGGGCGCGAATGAGACGAATGAGCAACTGTTCATCGTCCACGTAGGGCGCGTAGGAACGGCTGCTGACCTTGATGTTGTAACCGGCCTTGGCCATTTTGGCCAGGGCCGCTTCCTGCAAACTGCCTTTGGGCAATCCCAACTTCAGTATCTGTTTATTCTGCATAGAGCAATCGGTCATGTTCGGCGCGAGGGTATTCTTTATCCGGCTTATTCACGCGCGTAACCGGGAGATTTTCCACTGTCGGCGTGGCAAAGCCAACTTTTTCTTTTTGGTTTTCACAATCTCTTCCACACGGTCTGGCGGCCATGCGCGCGGATTTCCCCGCGGGCCAGGGCCGCGATGACCGCCGGATAGATCTTTCGCTCGACCTCCTGAATGCGCGCGTGGAGCGTTTCCGGGGTGTCGCCCGGCAGCACCGGCACAGTTTCCTGGGCGATGATCGGGCCGGTGTCGATGCCTTGGTCAACAAAATGCACGGTGACACCTGTAACTTTTACTCCATAATCCAAGGCCTGCTTCCATGCTTCCAATCCCGGGAAGGCTGGCAGCAACGCAGGATGGATGTTCACCACCCGATTGGCAAACGTCCGCAGCAACCCGCCCCGCAAAATGCGCATGAACCCCGCCAATACCACCAAATCCACCGCTGCCCCTTGCAAAGCCTCGCAAAAGGCTGCTTCCGCCGGTTCATCCAGCTTGGAGCGGAACTGGCCGGGCGGGATGAACCGCGCCTCCAGGCCGCGCACGCGCGCCCGCTGCATAATCCCGGCATCTTCCACGTCGCTCAGGACCAAGGCGACCTCGCCGTGAATTTCTCCTGAGGCACAGGCGTCCGCGATGGCAGCGGCATTGGTGCCTTTGCCCGAGCCAAGGATGCCGAGACGGAATTTTCGTTGACCAATCACACCCTCTTCTACTGACAGATCGGGCGTAACCGCAAGCCTTTCCCGTCGGTTGTCTGTGCAATTCAGTTGTTGAATCCTAAATGGGGTAATCATCCCGAAGGTTCCCGAATAAAGCCGTCGGAATCCTTTACGGTTGCCCGATGTTCAGATCGAATACTCCTAAGTGACTATCTCTCAATAACTTTCAACGCAAGCGCTCCGTCAATCATAACCATTCCATCATGAAATTTGTCGGAATCCTTTGCATTTCAATGGCTTTCGTCCATTCGAGTCATTCACAAACTCAATTCATAAGTCATTTTCTATAAACGCTTTACACTCGTTTGCGGCATCCCAATAAATGGGCTGGTATGAGAGGTGCTGATTTGAAGTCAGGTTGAGCATTAATTGTTAGAAAGTCAGGTCCGCATGAAAAAAATCGCCTTCTCTTTCGGTTTAGTGATCCTCGGCATTTATGCGGCAGGCTCCGCCTCCGCCCTGGACGTGGGAAGCACCATCCTGTTGTTCGGATTTGCCCTGGCTCGCATGAGCTTGTGTTTCCGCAGACAGCCGGTACCCGCCAAGGTCATTGCCCGACGCCCGTCAAGATAGAGTCCTGTTGACTGTTGGACCGGCGGGCGCCTGCAAATCCCTGTCCCTCTTCGATTTCCGGTCGTGTTGCCTTAGATTGCATCTGGCCCCGCTAATCCTTAAAGCCAAGCCATTTCCCAATCAGGAGGAAAAGGCCGATGATAAAAATCGCGCCAACGGCATTCATCACTGAAATCATTATCATCATAAAAATTCTAACCGACCACATGAGCAACTTGTTGTTCCTGTAAGTCTCCGCGTAGTATTCGGGCGGCTCGCGCCCTTCCTGATCAACAACCCACATTAAATACGGGGTGGCGGTCAACGGCAGCAAAAGCAAAAACAAACCCGCAGCAACGCCTTTTATTCCGCTTTGAATCAAGACCGCCTCCCAGATGATCGCCAGGAAAACGCCGAAACCGTAAATAGCCAACGGCGTTTTGTTCTTAATTTTCTTCACAGCGCAATTTAAACTTCGTTGCCGGACATGTTCAAGGGGGATTTCCGGCCCTCTTGGGGCAATTCTCAAAACCTGTCAAGCCCTAAATGTGATTGAGTAAAATAGTTTGACAACACCCAAAAAGCCCTCCCGCCGGAAATGCCATGTTAAACTCGCGGCATGAAAAACTTTTCAGAAGCAATGGCGTACAGTTGCCACAATTTGGAGAAAGTTGCTGCAATGCGCCCGTCTCAAATCATTCAACGCCTCGCAGATCGGAAGGGCCGCGATTATCAACCTCTGCCGCCCAGCCAGGAAACTTGTTTTCCACGTCCTCCAATAGAACCTGAAGCTGGCGATTCATCACCACCTCAATCTTGTCCTCCCAAGCCTTGAATTTCTTTTTTGGCACGCTTTCAGCCACTACTGATTCAAAAGCCTTTAGGCGCGCGAGTGTCCAGATGTCGTTTCTGTGCAGGGCAATAATGTGTTTTTTGATTTCGGATTCAGTCATAACTTTTCATTCTCAACGAACCCTTGCTTGACACCGGGCGGGCAACATGGCAGACTGAAAATGTGAGTGCAGTCTGCCGCTCGTCGGTGCGCTTTGGCCGGGGTTCAAAATATCGGCAAAAGCAAAGTCAGCTTGGCCGCCTCGGCACCAACCGAGGCGGCCTTTAACTTTTACAGGTGCAATATGGAGTAACTATAAACAAAGTCAAACTCATTTCCGAGTCTCGGTAATCACCGTGCTTTGTCGCAAGAAAAAAAGATTAAAATAGTGCTTGCATGATAAAGCACGATGCTTTATCGTATAGTCATTATGGCAGACAAAACTGACAAATTGCAATTGTTAAGGACACGGTATCTTGAACGCATTCGAGATATTGAACGCACCCTTTCGGAACTTAAGAGCAAAGTCTCATTTATTGATGAATTGGAGAGTGAATCGGCAAAACTCGAAAATGGTGAACCCGTTGTCGAACCTATCAGGCCAAATGGCGCAGTCACCACCTACGCTGCAACCGGATTGACAGACGCCATTCTTGATGCAGTCAAATTATTAGGGGCGGGAAGTGGAGTCTCCGCTGGAAAAGTGGCGGCGTACCTTTTGGGAAACGGATTTAAACCCAAAGGCAAAAACCATAACATTTCAGTCAGCTTAACATTAAGGCGATTGGCAAAAGACCGAATTGCCACTGTACGCCGCCACGGAGCGCGGCTGTATATGCCGAAAACTGAATGAAAACAATTTGGCAGATGACGATGGATGGCCTACCAACGTTCTCACGTTGCACTCAGCGTCATTTGCTACATGCCTGTGCCGGATGGGCCACGGTTGAGACGGAAGCGGCCCCATAAGCCGCCCCGCCGACCCTTCCCGGCCTCTATTTTAACTGAAAAGAACTGCCCCGTGGTGCTGAAAACACCACAGGGCGCAACAAAGCGCAGAGTGAACTGCGTTCGGTCGCACATCGCTAGATGCAGACTTGACAGTAGTTCACCCTGCCCGGAAAGGCAAGTTGAAAAATTGTCATTGCTGCGACGGCCCCTGCAAAAAGGCGGGGCATTTCAAAAATCGAAACGGTGTGGCGCAACGGTGGTTTTGCACCCGTTGTGGAAAATATTCCTCTGAATCTCAGCCCTTGGACGGATTGAGGCTTGAACAAGCCAAGGTCGTTCAAATCGTCAAACTGCTGGCGGAAGGTTTGGGCATCAGGTCAACGGGCCGGGTGTGCGATGTTGTCCCCCGCACCGTTTTAAACGTGCTGGCCACGATTGGCCCAAAAGTCGAGGCGTTGCACGACCGGCTTGTGCGCAACGTCAAAACCGATGCCCTGCAAATTGATGAGCTTTGGGCGCGGGTGTTTTGCGCTCAAAGGAATGCCCCCGATTATGCCCCTGACATTGGCGATTTTTACTCGTTTTTGGCCCTTGCAGCGCGTGAAAAATTCATCGTCAGCTATCACACTGGCAAGAGGAACGCGGAGAACACCAACATTTTTGTCGAGGATGTCGCCAAGCGTGTCTCTCAACGCGTTCAAATCACAACGGATGGTTTTGAAGCTTATCCAGCCATAATCCGGCAACACCTTTTGGGACGGCTCGACTACGCGATTATGGTAAAACAATTCGAGGCCACACCAGGCCAGATCGAAGCCAAGCGGCGTTATTCACCCGCGCCATTCATCGGAGTGCGCGTCAGGATTAAGGCTGGCGCTCCGCGCCGCGACAGGATTTGCACCAGCCATGTAGAACGGGCCAATTTGAGCGTCAGGCACTTCAACAAGCGGTTTGCGCGGCTGTCTTTGGGATATTCCAAGACCATTGAAAACCACCGCCACGCGCTCGCCCTGTTCGTTTTCGCCTACAACTTTTGCAAGGTGCATTCGGCTTTGGGCTGCACCCCGGCAGTCGGCTTGAAACTGGCAACCGAAACGTGGACAATCGAACGGCTTATCGAGGAGGCGTCAACAGGTGCAAACTAAAGCAACACGACCCGATTTCCGCGCAAAATCTCTTGCGGCGCGCGTGTTGTTATTCCACACTTTAAGCTGTGGACACATCGCTTTCCTAAAAAGTATTCCCATAGAAAGACTTGACAGAAGTCATTTTGATTCTATCATCAGGTTTGAAGCCCAATGAGTCAAAAGTCCAGAGAGGGGGGTGCCTTCTCTGGCGTGGAATCGCGGGCGCGGACTGTGCCCGCTTCCAGCCGGAGTACCACTGCTTCTCCGCCAGACGGCCTGTCAAGCCAGCCTTGGATGTCGCTGGCTGTTTGCCTGTTTCTGGCAGCGGCGGTGTGGGTCGTGTTCGCCCAGACGCTTCATTATGAATTCATTGACTTCGACGACGGCTTCTATACTTACAACAATCCGACAGTTGCAGCCGGTCTAAACTGGCAAGGCGTGGCGTGGGAGTTCACTCACGCGGACTGTCACATATACCATCCGCTCACGATGCTTTCACTCATGGTGGATTCCCAACTCCACGGGCATCATGCCGGCGGGTATCATTTCACCAATGTCCTGCTCCACACCGCGTTGACCGTCTTGCTCTTCCTCCTCTTGCGCGGGATGACCGGCGCTCCCTGGCGCAGCGCCTTTGTTGCCGCTGTGTTTGCCATCCATCCCTTGCGGATAGAATCGGTGGCCTGGGTGGCGGAGCGCAAGGATGTGCTCAGCGGCTTGTTCTTTATGCTAACCATCGGCGCTTATGTCCATTATGTGCGCCGCCCGCGGTCTTTTCCCCGCTACGGTCTGGTTGCGCTCCTGTTTGGCTTGGGCCTGATGTGCAAACCGACCCTGGTGACGCTGCCCGTGGTGCTGTTGTTGTTGGATTATTGGCCATTGCGACGCATGGAATTCCAAAAGTTTTCGAGGTTGGTGATGGAGAAATTGCCCTTGCTGGCGCTCTCCGCTGCCTCGTGCGTTTCGACGCTATTGGCGCAGAACACGGCCATTCAATCGGCAGGGTCATATTCCCTGCCGCACCGTCTGAGCAACGTGATGGTAAGCTGCATGGTTTATCTCGGCCAGATGGTCTGGCCCGCACGGTTGGCAGTCTTTTACCCCTATCCGCATAACGGTCCCCCGTTGTGGGAATGGGCACTGGCTGGAATATTGCTTGCGGGCTTCTCTGTAGTTGCGTTAAGGCGGCGGGACAAGCCCTGGCTGATGGTCGGATGGCTCTGGTATCTGGCAATGCTGCTGCCGGTGGTGGGAATCGTGCAAGTGGGCACTCAGGCCCATGCCGACCGCTATACCTATTTGCCGCAAATCGGGTTGTACTTGTTGGTGGCCTGGGGTGCGGCGGATCTTTGCGGCCGATGGCGCTGGCGGCGGGCCATCCTGGCCTGTGCCGCGTTTGCGATTCCGGCCTGTCTTCTGGTGGAAGCTTATCTTCAAACCGGCTATTGGAAGAACAGCCTCACCCTCTGGACACACGCCCTTGATTGCGCGGCGGAAAGCGCTGTAGCCCACCATTGCTTGGGCTTGGCGTTGGGACGGCAGGGGAACACAGTTGAAGCCATTGAGCATTACAAACGGGCGCTCGAGCTTGATCCAGCCTTTGCCGAGGCCCATAACAACCTGGGCGATGAACTGGCGAGGCAAGGCAATCGGGCTGAAGCCACGGAGCAATTCCGGCGCGCGCTTGAACTTAAACCTGACTACGCCAACGCTTGCAACAATCTGGCCAACGAGCTTGCCGCCGAAGGAATGCAGGTTGAAGCCGTTGCACTTTACCGTCGCGCGCTTGCGCTCAACCCGGCTTATGCCGAAGCCTGGAGTAATCTGGGCAACGCGATGAGGACGCAAGGGAACCTGGCCGATGCCGTGGAAGACTTCAAACACGCGCTTGCACTCAAACCGGACATTGTCGAGACCAGGTATAACTTGGGCCTCGCGCTGGCTGACCAAGGAAGGCAGGCTGAAGCCGTTCAACATTTCCAAAAGGCCTTGAATCTCGCCATGGCGCAGCACAAGACAAAGGTGTCAGAAATCATTCGCAACCAGCTTGCATCGTGTGAGTCCACCCTGCCCCGGCCTTAACGCCAGTGATTCCAAGGCTTCAACGGGTTGCCTCCATCCCCCATGAAGTCCGCGCCAGGGTTCGCGCGAGGAGCAATAAAAGCGGCCGCTTCGCAGACGGTCAGGAGTTTTGCATGACCGGCAGGGGCGCGGGAGTCGGTTCCGGATCAACCCATTTGTTGTGCTCGCGAATCAAGTCAACCAAGCGATCCACGGCCTCGGCTTCCGGGATGTTGAATTTCACCGGGGTTTTGCCAACGTAGAGATTGATTTTGTTCGGCGCGCCGCCGACGTAGCCGAAATCCGCGTCAGCCATCTCCCCCGGGCCGTTGACGATGCAGCCCATGATGGCGATTTTTACGCCCTTCAAATGATGGGTGCGTTCCTTGATTCGGGCAGTGATGGTTTGCAGGTTAAAAAGCGTCCGGCCGCACGACGGGCAGGCCACATAATCGGTCTTGAAACTCCGGCATCCCGCCGCCTGTAAGATATTGTAGGCCAGCCGCAGGCTCTGTCCCGCGCCTGACTCGCCGCGAATCAGGATGGCGTCGCCAATGCCGTCCGCCAGCAATGAACCGACGACGACCGAGGCGCGCAACAGGGCGATTTTCGGTTCCAGCGGGACCGGTTCAAAATGCAGGCAATCTTTGAGCAGGATGGGGTTATTTCGGCCCAAGCGCTGCAATTTGGCGCAGAGCAGGCGAAAGGCCGCGATGGCTGTTAAGGGAACACCGTCCTTTACCGTCACGAGTTGTGTGTCGCAATTGAGTGTGAATTCCTTTGTCGGATCCACCTCGCAGACATTCAGGTCTTCGTAAACCGCCTCGGGGCGGACGTCGTCCCGTGGACGGATTTTCGGAGCCACCTTCTCCCAGGTCGCGCGAGTCACCGCTACGCGCACGGTTTGCCCGCCACCGCACTGACACGAATCATTGAGGGCGATTTCGGGAGTTGGCCGGCGCTGGAAGGTAAATGGATCAAACGGCCACTCCGCCTCCGCAACGGAAGAAGCTCCCGACGGGGTGACGAGCGCGGGGATTTGCGCGAGCAAATCAGTGCAAACAGCGATCTCATTGGGGGAATCCTCGGTGAGCGAGACCCGGATGGTGTCACCCAGGCCATCACAGAGCAGAGAGCCGATGCCGATGGCGCTTTTGATGCGTCCATCTTCGCCTTCACCGGCTTCCGTCACCCCCAAGTGGATCGGATAATTCCAGTCCGGCCCCAACTCATCCAGGCGGGACACGAGCAGTCGGTAACACTCGATCATTACCTTGGGGTTGCTCGATTTCATGGAGAACTTGAAATTGTGGAAATCGTGGCGGCGGGCGATGCGGGCAAACTCCAGCGCGCTTTCCACCATGCCGAGCGGCGTGTCGCCGTAACGGTTCATGATGCGGTCGCTGAGCGAGCCGTGGTTGGCCCCGATGCGCAGGGCACGGCCCAATTGCTTGCACAGTTTGACCAATGGCGCGAATTGTTCTTCGAGGCGGGCCAGTTCGGCGTCGTATTCCTGGCCGCTGTATTCGCGCACGGCGAATTTCTTCTTGTCAGCGTAATTGCCGGGATTGACCCGCACCATTTCAACCCATTTGGCCGCTTCCATGGCGGCGTCGGGCTTGAAATGAATATCGGCCACAATCGGTGTCTGGCAGCCGCGGGCGCGCAGTTCACCGACGATGTTTTTCAGGTTGGCCGCGTCTTTGACCGTCGGGGCGGTGATGCGGACGAGCTGGCAGCCCACCGCCACCAGGTCCAGCGATTGTTTAACGCAGAGCGCGGTTTCCATCGTGTCACAAGTGATCATGGACTGCTTCACGACAGGATGACGCCCGCCGATGATGACTCCGCCGTTGGCCGGATCGCCCACGACCACTTCACGGGTCTGGCGGCGCGAATAAAGAAAGGGGGAAGAACAAAAGCGCATGATTTATGGCGGGGCTTGCGCCGTGGTTGCCGGCGAAGCGGGTTTTTCGGGCTGCTCGATCTGGGTTTCCCGGCTCAGCATCATGCGGAACAGGGGCAGCCGTTTGATGTCGTACCAAGTGACGTAAAGCATGAAAGAAATGAGCAGCAAAGCGAAAGCTGTGGTGGTGTATTCGACAAAACGCAAGCTCAATGGCTTGCGGTGTATCCGCTCAATGATGGCCATCATGATATGTCCGCCGTCCAGAACGGGAATCGGGAGCATGTTCAATATGGCCAGATTAATATTGAGCAGCACCAGAAAACGCAAGGCCAGGCGGTAATCGGTGTTGAATTGCACAGCCAGGGCGCCAAGGATCCCCACCGGCCCGCTCAAATCGCTCGCCTTGACGCCGCTTTGGCGGGAATGCACCAAAGCCATGATGGTCTTGTCCATCTCATCCAGCACGTCACTCACCAGGGCCCAAGGGGTCGGATGTTCAATGACATAAACATCCTTGCCCAGCGAAAACATGATCCCAACGCGGCTGTGCTTCGAGGAAGGATCAGTCACCGGTGTCACCTGAAGAGTCAGGAGCCTGTCGCTGCGCTTGACGACGATCGGCGTCGGCTGGCCGCCGCGTTTCTGGATCAAACTGATGAACTGCTGCTGGCTGCTGACGGGAACTCCAGCGAACCCGACCACCTCGTCATTCACTTTGATCTTCGCCGCTTCCGCCGGCTGGCCGGGCATGACTTCCTTGACGACCAGATGGTCTAGCGAATCCAAATTGAAGATTTTAAGCCCCAGCAAATCATTGGCTTCGGCCTTCAACATATAGATGTTGGTCCTGCCCGGAACCCCCGCCCTGTCTTCGTGCCGAATGGCAACCGGCAGGGTGTTGGTCAGGGCGACAGCGGTGGAGATGGTGACCTCCTCCCATGAATTGACCGGTTTGCCATCGACAGCAACGATGCGATCGCCTCTGCGGATGCCCATTTTGCCTTCAGGTGACAAGGGATCGACGTTGCCAATAATGGAAGGATTCACCAGGACCGGAAGCCCGACATAATAGATCACCGCAGCGACGAAGAAGGCGAAGACGACATTCATGGCCGGACCGGCCACCGCCACCAGGATCTTGGAAAACGGCGGCGCAGGCGGAATTTTCTCCTCTTTTGCCTCTCCTTCGATGGCGGAGGAAGTGACCATCTGGGGCAACTTCACAAAGCCCCCCGCCGGAATCCACCGGACGGAATATTCGATTCCGTCCCGGGTCCAGGAAAACACCTTGGGTCCGAAACCTATGGCAAACCCCTCGACCTTCAGACCGCAGCGGCGGGCGACCCAGAAGTGGCCGAACTCATGCACAAAAATGGCCGCGCCAAACAAAAAAACGACCCCGGCCGTTATGTAAACTCCGCTAAGTAAAGTGTGAATCATGCAAAACTCGCCCCAATGGCACAGCAGAAAGCGTAACGGATAAGGCCCCGTTTGGCAACCCCTCCATGCAGGAAGGCTGAAGTTCTGAATAAACACCAAGGAAACGAAAGGGGGCCAGCCTTCTGTCGGGATTCCTTACAGCCTCAGCAGCCTGCCACATGGAAATAAAATCGCTTTGAGTCACTTTGAGTAGTAGGACCAGCTCAACCGTTGGTTATTTTGTAAAGCGTTCCTGCATAGATATTTGCGTACACTTTGGCCGCCAGAATACTGGTTTGATTCGGTTTTAACTAAGATAATCATGGTTTGACTCCGCTGCCATGCAGAAATGCTGAAGGCTAAAGGCTGAAGTTCTGAAAAACTACGAGCATCGAAGGAGCGAATCCCGCTGTCGTGAAAGTTCCCGGGGAAACAGGATTGGCCACGGAGCGTTCGCTGTTCCTCACTTCTGCATTCTGCCTTCATAATTCAGACTTTTCATCCACATGGCCTTAATTGGTCATTCATTAAATGAACAGTACAGTTAAAGAATTGTTTCGTCAACAGATTTTTTTACAGAATGAACGCCCCTGGACCCACAGGATTGCAAGACTGCTCGTAGTTTTCAAACAGGCACGGCGGCGGCAATTGCGCTAAAATTCCGACGTTTGGACAACCTCTGATTGTTCACCCTTCGTCGTGCGCTGAACCTTCGTAAAGTATCCGGCCTGTGCGTTTGCACACGGCGATGACGTGCGAAGACTTCAACTCTGTGGTGGGCAGTCCCAGATTCACATGCACCAACCATGCTTCTTCGTTGGCCAGCCTGGGGGAATGACAATAAGCGGCCCACCGGGCTGTTTTGCCATCCCGCACGGTTGCGCCTTTGAACATCCCTTGCAGGTGCCGCGCCGCCCGCTGCCGCGCTTCCGCTCGCGTGATGAATTGCCGTTGTCGCGTGCCCTTGCGCGGCTTCGGAAGCCGGGATGCCTTCCTCGCGGTTTGTTTTCCAACACGTGGCGTTTTCATTTCCAATTCAAAATTCCAGCCGCAAATTCATGGTTTCAAAAATCATGCGGCTATGGGCAACAATCAAACAAGTTCAGCGAACAAGTCGCGTCACGGGCCAAAGCATTGCGACGTTAACAAAGGAACAGCCACAAAGGCAAGAGTAGGAAAGCGAACTTGCGAACTTGGGCAACGGCAATGGACAATTGACAATGAAAATTCAGTTTTTTTGGCTCGCCCAACCCGGCCTTCTCCCCCGGGGAGAAGGAGCGGCATTCCCGGATCGCGGTTTGCGGGGGCCATGAAATGACAATCGGCAGGTTCGCGCCTGGGGCGCTGACAGAAGTCGATTTGCGCCGCCATGATACCAACCCAGCAACACTTTGAGGCCCGGCAACTACTTGCGCCGGGGCCAGGGGCGGTTGCGCAACCAGAATGCCAGGCTGCCGGAAAAGAGAAGAGCGCAGATGCCTGGCTCGGGAACCACTTGATAATCAACTTGAAAGGCCATGTCGGTGTTCGCGTCGTGCCAGGTTTGCGTGAAGAGATCGTTGATGCCAAACTGGTAACCGGTCACGTTAAAAGCATCACCGCCGGCATAGTCGCCCACGGGAACATAGCCAACTGACCCATTAAAAGGCGGGTAGGAATCAACAACGCCATTTGCCGTGACAAAAAGAACGTACTCCTGGTTTTGGTTCAGAACCAGGTTGTTTGGCGACACCGTAAAGGTTTGAAAGCTGGTGCTTGATTCAGACATAACACTGCTTAAATAAAGCAAGGTCCCTGTGGCTTGCGTTCCACTCCACGCCGCCACGCCGATTTGGAACTCTGCCGTACCAACGGTGTCGGCATCCACCACCGGGACAGAAATGCTGCTGACGAGGGCATTGCCGTCGTCGATTTGGAATGTCTGACCGATGGTTGTGTCACCCCCTGTTCCATCTATGTCAAACCCGCTAATCTGGTAGCCAAGCCAGTCGCCCAAGTCGCCGACCGTTTCCTGCGCACGGCCTTGTTGCGCCGTTAAAAGAACCGCCGCAAGCGCAATTAAGGAGGCTCGAAACGCGGCAGAAAGGATTATTGGTTGTTTTTGGGAAGTGGTGGGTGTTGGCGTGTTCATGGCGTGTCGCGCAGGGCGTGTTAATGGGTTTGAGCGTCCAGAATGCTGCATCCGCCCGTCCGGCCCAGGTTGCGAATCCTGCCGCCCTTGTTGGATTTGGTTTGATGATGCTCAATCATCGGCTGTTGCTGCGCATCATGCGGCGGCAGAGGCTCAAAATCAAGCATTAAATGCGGTTATTTGCGCTCTGTCATTGGCTGACTCATGAAGGAGCGGTGCATCCTTTTTGCGGGCGCCCCCGGACGCGCGGCAGCGCGTCCCCACCAGACCCAATGCGGCAATGGCCGCGCAACCGCGCAGACCCGGCAGTTTGAGTCACCTTGTGGTATTCAGTTCTGCTCCACCGCGGCGTCGAGACATTCGCGGACGAACTGAGCGAGTTTCCCAATCGAGTAGGGTTTGGACAGGAAATTTCGGGATTCCAAGAGGGAAGTGTCCCTGCCCGCCATGCCCGGGCTGTAACCGCTGGTGTAAATCACCTTGAGGCGCGGGCATTTGCTCGACAAGCGTTCCGCCAATTCGCTGCCCATGATGCCTCCCGGCATGACCATGTCTGTCAGCAGCAAGTCAACCGGACGGTCTGCTTGTTCCCACACTTCGAGGGCATGGGGGCCTGAGGAAGCTTCCAGCACGTAATAGCCCTGGACTCTGAGAACCTTGACCACGACCTCGCGCAAGGCGTCTTCATCCTCGGCGACCAGCACGGTTTCCCGGCCGTTGCGCAAGACGTTATCAACCGTTTGTTCCGTTTTCTCCGCCGGTCGCGGGCTGGCCGGGAAGTAAATCCGAAACGTGGTGCCCTTGTTGGGCTGGCTCTCCACCTCCAGCCAACCTTGGTGCTGCTGGACAATGCCAAAGACCGTGGCCAATCCCAAGCCGGTGCCCTTTCCAGCGGGCTTGGTGGTGAAAAACGGCTCAAAGATGCGGCTGAGAACTTGCGCGTCCATTCCAATGCCGGTATCGCGGAAGGTCAGGCAAATGAACTCTCCATCCCTGGGTTTGGGGTCCATCGGGATGGGGGCGCGGTGGATGGTTTCCAGCGACGTGGCAATGGTCAGCTTTCCTCCGTTGGGCATGGCATCGCGGGCGTTGACAGCCAGGTTCATGGCGATCTGCTCTATCATGCTGTTGTCGGCGTGGATGGCAGGCAAAGATTCCCGGGGATGAAATTCAATCTGGATGTGCTCGCCCACCAAGCGTTCCAGCATCTTGATGGTGCTGCGCAATATGTCGTTGAGGCTCAGATGCTGGAATTGCATCACCTGCTTGCGGCTGAACATGAGCAGTTGACGGATGAGCGTGGCGGCGCGCGCAGCGGCGCGGCTGATGTGCCCCAGGGATTTTGCCTGCGGCGTGTTGGAATCCATCGTTTGCTCCATCAGGCCTGCATGCCCCTGGATGACGGTGAGGATATTATTGAAATCATGGGCCACGCCGGCAGCCAACTGGCCGATAGCCTCCATTTTCTGGGCCTGACGCAGTTGACGCTCCAGCAAGGCACGCTCCGAGATGTCCTGGGCCTGCAGCAGCAAGTGGGGCTGTCCCCCCAAAGCGAGAGGCGAGATCGATACCTGCATCTCGCGCAATGTGCCCTCCTGAGTGCGGATGTTCGCTTCCTGATCCCGCACTGATTCATGTCTGGTCAAGGCCTCGTACCATTGATCGGCCAGGGCGGGTTTTTCCCACAGGGCCAATTCAGACGGCGTGCGGCCAATCATGTCCTCGCGTTTTCGTCCGGCGACCTCGGCCAGCCTTTGATTGACATCCACAAAACGTTTATCGGGCAGGCTCTGGATGCCGCTGGGAAGGGGGTTTTCGTGAAACGCCTTGGAGAAGCGTTCTTCCGACATGGCCAGCGACTTGTTGGCATCCGCCAGTTCAGCCATCTGGAGGCGGGTCTGGACATTGAGCATCCACTTTTTGGTCAGAGCATGGGCCATCTGCTGAACTTCCACGTTGTCGAACGGCTTTTTGATGATGAGCAAGCTGTCGGGCTGGCCGACTTTGGCGCGCATTTCCTCCCACGAATAATCAGAATAGGCCGTGCAGACGACAATCTGGAGCTCAGGCTGCACTTTCCAGATGCGCGCGATCGTTTCAACTCCGTCCCAGCCAGGCGGCATGCGCACATCGACAAAGGCGACGGCGTAAGGCCGGTTGTCTGCCAGCGCCTTTTCCACCTTCGCCAGCGCCTCCTGTCCCTGGAAGGCGAAATCCAATTCAAAACAAACCGGCTCGACCGTGGGTTTGTCCTTGTCAAACAACGCCGCTTCCAATCTCTTCGCCGCCGCGCTGCCGGAGCCGGCCTGGCACAGGATTTCCCGGAAGTCGGCATGGATGCTCGCATTGTCATCTACGATCAGGATCCGATGGTTGGGTATAAGGTCTGTGCTTTTCATGATAAAAGGGGTGTGGACGGTTCCCCGCTTTTTGGACGCGGAGCGGCCGCGGGTAATTCCAGGGTAAACTCGGCGCCTTTGCCGGGACCGTCGCTGCGGGCCGTCAGGCTGCCCCCCATCTCTTTGGCGGCGTTGGCGCCGCTATGGAGTCCAAAGCCGTGGCCGTCCTTCTTCGTCGTGAAACCGTGGTTGAAAATCTTCGTCATGTTCTCCGCCGGGATGCCCTCGCCGTTGTCGCTGACCACAATCTTGATCCGGTTCGATCCGGCCATTCCCACCTTAATGACCATTCGTCTTTCGCCTTCGCTCACGTTTTGCATGGCGTGCTTTGCGTTGCGGAGGACGTTGATGAGGATCTGCAGGATTTTATGCCGGTCCACGCATATTTGGGGCATGTTGTCCTCAAACTCCCGGACCAACTCGATGTGATGCCGCTCAAACGCCGTGGCGTTGAGGTGCAAGGCGTCATCGACCAATTCCGCCGGCAACAGGTTTTCATAGACCCCCGAGACTTTGGCGTAGCTTTGCTGCATGGCCACAATCTCCTTGATGTGTTCAATGTGCTCGCCGACGGTGGTTATTTTGGCGATCAATTCGTGTTGCTCGCCGGCCAATTCCTCGGCCACGGTGCTGAGATATTCGGGAATGAGTTTTCCTTTCGGATCGTTGGTCAGAAATTCGGCGAGATGGCCGTTTTGTTCCCGCAACATGGCGGTGGCCCGGCACAACTTGTCCACTTTGGAACGCCGCAACCGTTCGCCCACGGAAGTGGCGGAGACGCAGACACTGTTGAGCACATTGCCGACATTGTGCAGCACGCCGGTTGCCACGTCGGCCATGCCCGCGCTGCGGGAGGCATCAATTAACTGCCGGTTGAGCTTGTCCAGTTCCTCCGCGTCCTGCTTCTGCCGGGTGATGTCCTGGAAAATGCCGCGCAGGGCGACGGGCTTGCCTTTCTCCACCAACACCATGCCGCTCTCCCGGATCCACAGTGTCCGTCCGTCGGCGGCAATCATCCGGTATTCGCAGGTGTAAGGCTGGCCCCGGGCCGCCATTTCGCGGGCAGTCTGGATGGCTTTGGCGGCATCCTGCGGGTGCAGTCTTTCCTCCCAAAAGTTGGGATTGTCCAGCCACGCTTGCGGCGCATAGCCGAGAATGTCTTCGCTCTGCCGGCTGACGAATGTGAACTGAAAGTTGTCAGGCGTGCGTTCCCACACGATGCCGTCAATCGAATGGATCAACGCCTCCATTTTCTGTTGCGAAAGGCTGAGGGCCTCGTCCTGGCTCTGAATGCGGCCGAGCATCTCATTGAAGGATTGAGAGAGCCGGCCCACCTCGTCCCCCTGGCTGCTCACCGCCGCGCGCACCGAGTAATCCTTCTGCTCGCCGACGATTTGGGCGGTTCGCGCCAACTCAAGGATGGGATGGGTAATCCTGCGGCCCACACGGCTGGAAAGAAACACGGCCAGGCCAATGGACACGATGGTGATCCCCATAACAACCAGACCGTAAAAACGGAGCAGTTCCAAAAAGGTGCTCCGGTAATCTGATCGCAAATAAAGCGTGCCGACCTGTTCTCCCTTCAAGTTGACCGGCTGGGTGATCAGTAGTTGTCCGTCCTTGAACAGGGAATGTCCCGCGGCCGGAAACTGCGCCCGGGACCGGTTATCTTCAGTCTGTCCGAAGTGGGCGAACAAAGAGCCGTCGGGCAGCACCAGGCTGGCCCCCACCACGCTGGGTTTGGCTTGCAAGGCGCCCACCACCTCGGCCGCCGCCTTGTCGTCGTTGAACGCCATTGCCGCCGTGCTGTTGTTGGCGATGATGACCGCCAGCGTGGTGGTGTCGCGTTGGAAATTGGAACGGAAGTTCAGGACTTGGAACGTGAAAAGCGCGGCAATGGCGACGCAGAGGACTGCGCCGCAGATCAGCAGTGTCATCACCAGCATTTTCAGTTGGATGGGAAAGTCCCGAAATAGTTTCATGGTGTGTCCGCGCGTGTTAAGACTTTCGGATCAATCAATCTTAAGAATTTGACGGCTGACCGGGACGGCCATGTGGATGACTCCGGTACACTGTCCAGAAAAGGGACGGGTTTGGCCCACTTTTTCCGCATTTAAGACGATATTCATGTCGTGTTTGAAAACGAGCTACTAATGTGCCAAGTGAGCCTGCTGCGATTCCCCGATCCAAGGCGACGGTTCCAGAAGGACTTATGATGGGAGGCGGCGTCAGTCCCCGGGGCGCAACGCCAGGCTCATCAGCTTGGAACTGATCTTCAAGCCTGCGCTGGTGGCGGCGGTCTTATTGATCTCGAAGCGGACTTTGGCCGATTTCAGCACAAAATTGATCATCCCGCCGTTTTCCGTGAAATGATCCGTCTCACCCACCGTCAGGACACTCGCCCCTTTGAGACTCTTGATAATCTCCGGCAACCGGGCGCTTTCGGACGTGCTGATGAAAAGCATGTGGCAGTTGGCCGCGTCCGCGAGCGAATGAAGCGTCTTGACCTCCAGCGTGCGGCCATCGACGGTTTTGCTCCGAACCATTCGCGCGAGATCGTCGTGGAATGGGTTCTCGCCCAAAATGCCGATGACAATGGGCGAGGTCCCGGCGGGGAAGGCCGCCGGAGGCCACTCGACGAATTTGGCGAAGTTGAAAAGAAAGGCGGCCTTGATCTGGTACTCCGTTGGCGGGGATTCTTGCGCGTGGCTGTGGCCGCCGACCAGCAGCAGCCAGATCAGGCCCAGACTCAATAATGAGGTCGCGCGAGAACGCATAAACCAATAAACGCATTGACAGGGGCCAGCCCGTCGCTGCGATTGCTCCACTTCATTTCCATCTTGTTGTCTCAAAAGGCAAGGCAAAGCTCGCTCCAACCGCATGGAAACAAACCGGTTGCGCCAATAATCACAACCTCGAACCGCGAACGCGGCAGCCGCCGGGCGTCTCATTCCTCCCCTCCCAGCGAGTTCTGCCGCACCGCCGTGCGGAAAAGGCTTGCAGCGACTTTGCCAGTCTGATTGTCTGAGGACAAGCATGAACAAGCTACGCTTCTTCCGCCGCCGCATCCTTGCAGGCGCGTTTCCATGCCCCGGAGGCGGATGCGCAGCGATTTTGATGCTCGTTCTTTCGTTCGCGCCCGGCGCCGCACCAGCGCAGACCAACTCCAGCCCAAAATCGGTCGATCTGACCGAACTCCCCCTGGAGGCGTTGATGAACCTGGAGGTTCCGACGGTGTACGCCGCCTCCAAGATCGAGCAAAAAACCACGCAGGCCCCCGCCTCAGTCACGGTCGTCACCTCCGACGAGATCAAGATGTTTGGCTATCGAACTTTGGCCGACGTCTTGCAGAGTGTACCGGGATTCAACGTGTCTTATGACCGCGATTATGATTTTCTCGGAGCGATGGGAATCAGCCTGGGCGATGCCAACAACCGCATCTTGCTGCTGGTGAATGGCCACAGGGTGAACAATAACTATACGGACAGCGCGGCCATCGGCACGGATTTCATTCTCGATGTCGACCTGGTGGACCGGGTCGAAGTCATTCGCGGCCCCAGCGCGGTGCTTTACGGCAACAACGCCTTCCTCGGTGTGATCAACGTGATTACCCGGCAGGGCAAACAGATGGACGGCGTCGAGGCTTCCTTCGATTACGGGTCGTTTGACACTTATCACGGCCGTGTCAGCTTCGGAAAGCAGTTCACCAACGGAGTGGAGTTGCTGCTCTCCGGCTCGATTTACGAAAGCGCGGGCGCGGAACGCCTTTATTACAAGCAGTTCAACACGCCAGCTCAAAATTACGGAGTGGCAACGAACATGGACGGCGGTTCGTTCCGCAGTTTCTTTGCTTCGCTGGGCTTTAAGGACCTGACCCTGGAGGGCGCGTTCAACGATCGCGACAAGGTGAACCCGACCGCGCTTTTCGACACGACGTTCAACAATCCGTCGCTGCGCACGGTTGATGAGCAGGGCTATACCACGCTGAAGTTCGCTCACAGCTTTCCTGATGTGGTGGACGTCACTGCAAAGGTCTCTTTCGATGGTTACAGTCACGATATTGGGTATCCATTCGGCACGTCATTATACACCGAGGATTACAAGGGCGAATGGTGGGATTCAGAAGTGCAACTCAACAAGACTTTATGGGACCGGCTCCTCCTCACCCTGGGCGGGGAATACCGGGATGACTTCCTCCAGCAGGACCAGACTTCCGGCCAGATTCCGGTTGAGGCCGAGCGGGTCAGTTACGGGGCTTATTTGCAAGGCGATTTCGCCGTGGTGACAAACCTCCATCTTAGCGCGGGCGAGCGGTTTGACCAATACGACGATTTCGCTTCCGCGTTCGATCCGCGTCTGGCTTTGATTTACAATCCGGTCAAAACGTCCACCATCAAGGCCATTTACGGGACCGCCTTTCGCGCGCCGGATTTTTATGAGCAATACTTGAGCGGCGCCCAGATCCAAAACCTCAGCCCGGAAGAGATCAGCAGCTACGAGTTGGATTACGACCAGCAAATCGGACCGCATCTGCGTTCGTCCCTCTCGGGCTTTTACAACGACATGCGCCATTTGATCGTCTATGACAACGGGAGCTACACCAATCTCAACGCACAAACAAAAGGAGTGGAACTCGCGTTCGATGGTTCCTGGGCCGGCGGCATTCGCGGGAGGGCAAGTTATTCGTATGAGTTCACGCAAAATGACACAGTCCCGTGGCAACTGCCGGACTCGCCCAACCACATGTTCAAATTCAACCTCAGTGTGCCGCTGATAAAGGACAAGCTCTTCGTGGGCGCGGAATACCAATTCACAAGCGAACGCTTATCGCTGCAGACTGTCACGGACGCAAAGGGGGATCTAATTACGGCACAAGGCGAGACTGCGGGAGGGTATGGGGTGGTGAACTTGACGCTGTTCAGCCAGAAGCTCATCAAAAACCTTGAGTTCTCCGCCAGCGTTTACAACCTTCTGAACACTCAATACTGGGATCCCGCCTCCGATTTCCACGGCCCCCTGGACATTATTGAGCAGGACGGGCGCACCTTCCGCGTCAAAGTAACTTACCGATTCTAGGCGTTGGCACAGGAATAGCTTTAGTGCCCTCGATGAGAATCAGGATGCTAGTGGGTGGATTGCAATCTTTTGCGATCTGGTTGTTGTTGATGGGCCTTATTCTGCCAAGGCCGTGCGCCGCCCTTGGGCCGCCCCCGGTCATTACTGTCCAACCTTCGAGCGTCACTGTCCTGTTCCAAGGTACGGCGAGCTTTTCGGTCACTGCCTCAAGCGGAACCTCCATGTCATATCAGTGGCTCAAAAATGGCATCAGCATCTCCGGCGCAACCTCGAGCAGTTACACAATTTCCGATGTCCAGACAGCCGACGCCGGATCATATTCGGTGCAAATCGTCAACGGTGGAGGCTCGGTGACAAGCTCCGCCGCCACGTTAACGGTTAATGTCCCGGTGACGATCACATCCCAACCGCAAAACCAGACGGCGACGCAGGGCCAGAGCGCCACATTCTCCGTGACGGCGGGCGGCACAGCGCCCTTGGTTTATCAGTGGTATTTCAACGGCTCGGCCATCTCCAGCGCCACCAGCTCATCACTGACGCTGAGCGATGTTCAGACATCCCAGGCGGGCAGCTACACCGTGGTGGTCAGCAACGTTGTCGGCCCGGTGACAAGCTCCGCCGCCACGTTGACGGTTAATGTCCCGGTGACGATCACATCCCAACCGCAAAATCAGACGGCGACGCAGGGCCAGAGCGCCACATTCTCCGTGACGGCGGGCGGCACAACGCCCCTGGTTTATCAGTGGTATTTCAACGGCTCGTCCATCTCCAGCGCCACCAGCTCATCCCTGACTCTGAGCGATGTCCAGGCGGCTCAGGCCGGCGGCTACACCGTGGTGGTCAGCAACGTCGTCGGCTCTGTGACAAGCTCCGCCGCCACGTTGACAGTTAATGTCCCGGTGACGATCACATCCCAACCGCAAAATCAGACGGTGACACAGGGCCAGGGCGCCACGTTCTCCGTGACGGCGGGCGGCACAACGCCCCTGGGCTATCAGTGGTGTTTCAACGGCTCGGCCATCTCCGGCACCACCAATTCAACGCTTACGTTTAGCCATGTTCATACGAACAATGCCGGCAGCTACACCGTGGTGGTCAGCAACGTCGTCGGCTCCGTGACAAGCTCCGCCGCCACGTTGACGGTTAATGTCCCGGTGACGATCACATCCCAGCCCCAAAATCAGACGGTGACACAGGGCCAGAGCGCCACATTCTCCGTGACGGCCGGCGGCACAACGCCGCTGGGCTATCAGTGGTATTTCAACGGCACAGCCATCTCCAGCGCCACCAGCTCATCGCTGACTCTGAGCGATGTTCAGACGAACAATAGCGGCAGTTACACGGTTGTGGTGAGCAATGTGGCCGGCTCTGTGACAAGCGCGACGGCAACGCTGACGGTTTATGTTCCGCCAGGCATCGTAGCGCAGCCGCAAAGCCAGACGGTTGTGGCAGGGCAAGATGTTACGATTTCGGTAGCGGCTAGCGGCACGGCGCCGTTGGGCTGTCAGTGGTATTTCAACGGCAGCGTCCTCTCCGGCGCCACCAGCTCGTCGCTGACTCTTAGCAACGCTCAGACGAGCATCGCGGGCACCTACTCCGCTGTGGTGACCAACATTGCAGGCTCGATAACCAGCCAAGCGGCGACGCTGACAGTGACGAATCCGGATGTCACGCTGTCGGTCCCCACCGGCGCAGGGATGGATACCAATGGGTTTACCTTCCAGTTGTCGGTGCCGAGTGGGGCCACCTACGTGATTCTGGCATCGCCCGATCTCCAAGCCTGGACACCGATTGCCACCAATGTCGCCACAAACACGACCGTCGTTTTCACGGATGGTGAGGCCGCCAACTATACGAACCGGTTTTATCAAGCGGTGGTGACCACTCCCGGCTCTTAAGGGACCTGTTTCACCAAGCCGCCTGAAAAGCGGATCCTGATTGCGCAGACCGAGGCTGTTAGCGCGCATTTCCCTTTCCTCAAATCGCCAATTTTAATTCTTGAACTCCAAGCCGCCCAAAGGGTATTTGTTTGCGGCTTATCTTGCTATGAAATATACGATTTCACGCCGCGCCGCCGCGCTCACCCCATCGCTTACACTCGCCATCGATGCCAAGGCCAAACAGATGAAAGCCGAAGGAATCGATGTGGTCGGCTTTGGGGCCGGCGAACCGGATTTCCCCACACCCAAGCACATCGTTGATGCCGCCGTCAAGGCGTTGCACGACGGCTTTACCAAATACACCCCCAGCAGCGGTATTCCGGAATTGCGTCAAGCCGCCGCGGATAAATTCAAACGTGACAACGGACTGAGCTACAAGCCGTCGCAGATCATCATTTCGTGCGGCGGCAAGCACTCCTGCTGCAATGTGATCCTGGCCACTTGCAATCCGGGCGATGAGGTGATTATCCCGGCCCCGTACTGGTTAAGCTACCCGGAAATGGCGCGCCTGGCCGAGGCGACCCCGGTCATCCTTCAAACGAGCGACAAAACGGAGTTTAAGATCACACCCGAACAGTTGCGCGCCGCCATCACCCCGCGCACGCGGCTTTTCATTCTCAATTCGCCCGGCAATCCAACCGGTTCGCTTTACACGCCCGACGAAATCAAGGCGCTGGGTGACGTCTGCGTCGAGAAAGACATCCTCATCATGAGCGACGAGATTTACGAAAAGCTGGTTTACGACGGCGCCCGTCATGCCAGTGTGGCGGGCTTTTCGCAACAGCACTACGAACACACGATTCTTGTCCACGGCCTGGCCAAGGCCTACTCGATGACCGGCTGGCGCATCGGCCTGACGGCCGCGCCGGAACCCATCGCCAAAGCCATTGACGCCATCCAAAGCCATAGCACCAGCAATCCGACTTCCTTCGCCCAAAAGGGCGCGGTGGCGGCGTTAAACGGCCCGCAGGACCACATCGCCGCCTGGCTCGAGGAATTTGACCGCCGCCGCACTTATGCCTGGAAAAAACTCAACAGCATTTCCGGAATTTCATGCGTCAATGCCAGGGGCGCTTTTTATCTGTTCCCCAATATTTCAAAAGCGGGCCTCGGCTCGATCGATTTCTGCGCTCAACTGCTCGAGCAGGAGAAAGTAGCCGCCGTGCCGGGCGTTGCTTTTGGAGCCGACGACTACATCCGCATCAGTTACGCGACCAGCATGAAAAACCTGGAAAAGGGCCTCGACCGGTTGGAGCATTTCATGCGAACCCGCTAAGGGAGCTTTTCGTCAGGGCATTCAACGTGCGCACAGTCGGTTCGCGCGTGATCAGGGCCAGTCACAGAGTTCCTGGGATAGAATATTTGCATCCAAGCGCTTGACATAAGCGCCTTTTCTTGTAAGGTATTGCACTACCAATGTGGAAGGGGTATCATTACAAAATGGTGCTGGATCGGAAAAGACGATTTTTCCGGGATTTTGGGCTTTCCTTCCGCCACCTCGCCATCGGTTTCTTCCCAGCCAAGCCTAAGTTATGACTCAAGACCAACTCTCCGAAAACAAACCTCTTCCCCTGGCTGACTTGGCGCAGGTTCTGCGTCCGAGCTTGGGTGCTGCCCTCCGTTTGCTGTTTCAACCATCCACCCTCCGCCAGTGGCCCAGAGTTTTGCGCGAGGGGACCAGTCCGATGGTGTTGCTTCTTATCCAGGCAAATAATATCGCGCTGCTTAATCGGCTGCTCAACCAGGGAAAGAGGATCGTTTTTGTCAGTTCATTTCCCCGATCCGGCAACACGTGGATGCGGTTTCTGCTCACCGATGTTTTGCTGCAAGCGCATGGAGTGGAGACAAAAACCGAGCTGCCGGTTCATCCTGACAATTTGATTCCCGAGTTTCGTTGCGATTCACTCCTCAGCCGCTTCGCCCGCTGCCCGCATTGGGCAAGGGAGCGGCCGACGGTTTTCGTTAAGAGCCACTTTCTCTTTGCACGGCTGGCACAGATGCTTTCGCTCGACGGCCGGCGGGGCTTCGGCATGCAGCCCGGTGGTCGCGCGCCGTATCGGGACTGCCGGATACTGTATCTTTATCGCTCCCCCGAGGACGCCTTGGTGTCCGTTTATCATTTGAAGCACGATGACGACTATGCACGAGGCAGAGCGATCCATGGCCTTGATGATTTTTGCCGAATACATGCATCGCGCTGGATGGAGACCATGAAGAGCTACTTTCGCGCGGCAGACGATGGAGTTCCTGTTTTCTTCGTCTCTTATGAACAGATGGTCGAAGGAACGACACTTGCCTTGGGCGAGACCCTGCGTTGGCTGGGCCTGCCGCATGACAGCCAAATGGTGGAGAGGGCGGTTTCAAACATGCAGTTTGGGAAATTGCAAGCGATGGAAACACAAGCGAATAAAACTAGTAGTCCAGCCGGCAAACAAAGCCTGTTTTTCCGGCGCGGCGGCGTCGGCTCGGGCTGCGCCGAACTGCAAGAATCGACTGTGCGGGAAATCCGGGAACGAACCGCGTCATTGTTGTGCGAGGCAAACCTTCGTCGGATGAAGCAGTTATCCATGCATCCCGCACCCGCGTTGGGGACACCAATTCCCTTGGAAACTGAAGGGTTACACCGGAATGGAGAATCCAAGGATGCAAATGTTCCGCTCCGCGCACTAGGAGTGTGAAAGCCTCCAAAACACCCGCCGGACTGGCGGCACAACCCGATTATGGCGACCGCAAATGGCTGTCGAAGCCATGGTTTTGGCTGGCAGTCCTTCTGGGAGGGTCGCTCGTCGTTCTGTTCTTCCAAAGTTTCCAGCCGGACCAGGTTCTTTTTGTCAATGACACAACCCTCGGCCAGATGAAAGCCGCCGCCAACCATCTGCCGGAGGCATTTACGGGCAAATGGCATCCCGGGGGCTGGGTCGGCATCGAAGGGGTGGCGGCGGCCTCAACCGTCTCCGCGCTGCTGTCGCTGGTTTTGTCGCCGGAGATTTTCCTTAAAATCTACGCGCCGTTCAGCCTTTTTTTTGTCGGCTTTTGCGCCTGGGTCTTTTACCGTCAATTGGAATTCAGCGCGCTGGTTTGCCTGCTGGGAGGCGTCGCCGCCGGGCTGAACATGCATTTCTTTTCCATTGCCTGCTGGGGGCTTGGCTCGTGGAACATGGCCGCCGGCATGATGTTTCTGGCCCTGGCGGTTCTGCACGCCAAATCCATCCCGCAGATCTGGGCCAGGGGAATTCTGGCCGGACTGGCAACCGGCATGACATTGATGGAAGGTTTCGATGTCGGGGCAATCCTCTGCCTTTATATTGGTTCCTTCATTGTCTGGCATGTCTTCACCCGGGAAGCGCCTGGCGACAGAAAAGTGCTCACTGCATTCTGCACCGAAGCGTTGGTTGTCCTTTTTTCCGCCCTTATTGCCGCGCACGCCATTTTCTCGCTCGTTGGCACTCAGGTGGTTGGCGTGTCAGGCATCGGCCAGGATGAGGATACGAAGGAAAAGCGTTGGAATCCCGCCACTAAATGGAGTCTGCCCAAGATCGAGACGTTGGGCATCGTTGTTCCCGGCCTCTTCGGTTTCCGCATGGCCGACCAGATTATCGGCCCGGACAAATCCAGCGGCTATTGGGGAACAGTGGGCCAGAACCCGAGTTTGGCAGAAATCCGGAACGGCACTCCCGAGGCGCGCGCCACGGCAGTCGCGGCCCTCAATCTTCACGCGCAAACAAGCCAGGACCTGAACAGCAGCGATCCCGAAATCCGTTCCAAGGCCACCCAAGCCCTGTTGAGCCGTGCGCCAGCAATGGCGCGCTATTGCGGCACCGGGGAATATGCTGGTGTGATGGTCTCCATCCTTGCGCTCTTTGCGCTGGTAAATTCATGGCGCGGGGCCAAGGCGCCTTTTTCATCAGGCGAGCGGCGCGCGGTATGGTTCTGGGGTGGCGCGGCGGTGTTCTCACTGTTGGCCGCCTGGGGCCGCCATGGTTTTCTCTATCGCCTGCTCTACCAACTGCCCTACATCTCGACCATCCGAAATCCCATCAAGTTCATGCATCCGTTCCACATCGCCTGGCTGATTCTGGCCGCCTACGGCATGGAAGCGCTGTGGCGGCGATATTTGCAAACGGCCGCGCGGCGGACCGAAACCCTTCCCCTCCATTTGCGGAAATGGTGGGGGAAAGTTTCCGGTTTTGAAAAGAAATGGACGGTCGGTTCCCTGACGCTGATTGCCGCATCGCTGGTGGCGGTCATCATTTTCAGCGGCTCCAAAGCACGCCTGATTGAATACCTGTCGCAAAACGCTCTGAATGAAACCAGGGCGATTCAAACCGCGGACTTTTCCGTTGCCCAGGCGCGCTGGTTCGCAGTCTGGCTTCTGGTTTCGGCCGGGGTGGTCATCGCCATCATCAGCGGGGCCTGGAGCGGCCCGCAAATCAAGCTGGCCTGGATCTTTCTTGGGGCCGTCATCATTCTTGACCTGGCTCGTTCCGACGCGCCGTGGATTCACTACTTTAATTACAAACTGGAGTACGCCGAAAACAGCGTGGTGGACTTTCTCAAGGACAAGCCCTATGAGCATCGTGTGATCGGGCGCTTGTCACCCCAGGGACCTGGCAGCACCGTGGTCAACACCATTCTGGGCCGATTGTATGAACACTGGCAGCAGAACGACTTTCCCCTGCACGGCATCCAGACCCTCGATTTCGCGCAATGGCCCCGCGTGCCTCAATTGGACATGACTTACATGAAGAACTTCTCTTTGACAGGCCAGGATGTGGAGCACACCGACTTGTGGCCGTCAAAACGACTGTGGGAACTGACGAACACCCGTTATATTCTGGTCACCGCCGGTCTCGCGCCGCTCCTCAACCAGCAAGCGGATTCCCATCACGCCTTTTTGACCAAAACATTCCTGCAAGTGGAGAAAAAAGCGGACGCGCCCGCCGCCGAAGACCTCGGCGATATGACGGCCGTGCCCACCGCCAATGGCCCCTTTTCCTTGGTGGAATTCAACAATCCCCTGCCCCGGGCCAAGCTCTATTCTCATTGGGAATCGCCAACCAACGACGACGCCACCCTGAAAACCCTGATCTCCCACGAATTTGATCCTGAACAGACGGTCCTCGTGGCCCGGGATACGCCCGTCGGCCAGCCAGCGGGAGATCCCAAGCTCGATCCAGGCACCGTCAGCATCACCGATTATCAACCCAAGCAAGTCAAACTACTGGCCAACGCGGCCAGTCCCGCCGTCCTGCTGCTCAATGACCGGTTTGCTCTGGACTGGAAGGTGCGGGTCGATCAAAAGCCGGCACCACTTCTGCGTTGCAACTATCTGATGCGCGGCGTTTTCCTGACGCCCGGCGAGCATACGGTCGAGTTTCGATTTCAACCGGCTTTAACTGCGCTGTACTTGAGTCTTTGCGGCTGGGCAACCGGACTTTTAACCACAGGATACCTCATTTATTCACGAAAATCCGCGCCAACGCCAGCGCCGGCGCCCGTTCCAACGTCAACGCCAAGTCTGCCGGAAACAGCCGCTCGCGGCCAGCAGCGGCGCAAACGATAACCGTCCAACCCGGTTCACGGCTTCAGGACCGTGGCGCCGGCGGCGGGACGGGAAACAAAAATGGACGCTTCAATGCCGGTTTTGCGCGTGTAATCCGTGCTTATTGTTTTCATGACGGAATCGATGGCGGCCGTTTTGACCAGCGCCACGGTGCATCCGCCAAAGCCGCCACCCGTCATGCGGCAGCCATGGACCCCGTCCATCGCTCCGATACGGCGGGCGATTTCAACGACTGCATCCAACTCCGCGCAACTGACTTCGTAATCATCGCGCAGGGAATCATGGCTGGCATACATCAACTCTCCCACCCTCGTCCAGTTGGAGGCCCGGATTTCCCGCGCGGCTTGCGTCGTGCGCCCGATCTCTCCGATCACATGCCGCGCCCGCCGGAACACGACATCTTCCATGCGGCTTTTGACCTGTTCGAGCCTGGCGGCAGTCGCATCCCGCAAGGAGGCAACGCCAAGGATTTTCGCGGCGGCTTCGCATTGGGCGCGTCGCGTGGCGTACTGGCCGCTGCCCAACTCATGCTTGACGTTGGTGTTGGTCACGAGCAGCGAGACGGATGGATCGCTCATCGGCACCAACTCAGTCCGGCGCGAGCGGCAATCCAGCAGCAACAGGTGATCCTTCCGGCCCATAACGGAGATGAATTGGTCCATGATGCCGCAAGGCACGCCTGCATATTGATGTTCAGCCTGCTGGCAGAGCAGCGCCTTCTCCACCGGCTCAAGGGTCCGACCGGTTATCGCCTCCAACAAGGTCGCCATCGCCACCTCCAAGGCCGCGCTGCTGGATAATCCTCCCCCCGTCGGCACGGTGGATTGGATCAAAGCGTCGAACCCTTCCGGCGCGATGCCCCTGGACTGAAACCCGGCCAGAACCCCGGCAGGGTAATTGGCCCATGCGCCCTTGGAAAATGGTTGCAGGGGCTTGGTTAGATCAATGATCGCCGGCTCGCCATCAGTGCCGGTAGAGCGCAGTTGAACGCGCGGCGCAGCGCCGGCGGAGGCATCAGCCGCGATGACCGTATAGCGCTCGATGGCCATGGGCAGCACGAAGCCTTCGTTGTAGTCGGTGTGTTCGCCGATGACGTTCACCCGGCCCGGCGCGGCTGCAATCCAGCGCGGAGGCCGCCTGTAGATTTTGGCGAACTGGTCGGCTGCGGATTGGCTGAGTTCGGTTAAGGTCATGCTAAGGCTTGTCAGCGGGTGCGGGCGGGGCGGACTGGCCAGACTGGCTTCTGCCGCGCCAGGCGAGGATGAGCATGATAAGGCCGAAGACCAGCAGTACCAGTCCCCAGCAGAGGTTGATGTTGATGTCGAGGGAGCGTTTGTACATTGCGGCATCCGAACTCGTCATCGCGCCATATCCGGTCAACAGCGCGCCGATGAGGGAGAACATGAGGCCAATCGGCCAGCGAATATCAAGACCCATAAGTGTTTGCTCCTTTCGTTAAAAGAAAATGATGTTGAGAATGACGCAGCAGATCAAGAGGATTACGCCCAGCACCGCCGGGCGCAGGAACCATGACTGCTCTTCATCCTTGAGTTTGGGTGTCAGGGAATAGACCAGGCCTTTCAATTCCTGGTCAGACTTGGTGCGCGTCGTGACGAGGGAAATGCCAGCGGTAAGGAGAAAGCAAACACCAAAGGCGAATGTGGCCAGCCAGAAATTCTGGGCCATAGTTGAATTGAACGTAAACAAGTCGGCCCCCAGCCAGCCGCCTTTGCCCTCAGCCATCGTTAAACCATGGAAAACCGCGGAGGTGCCGATTCCACCCAGCAAGCCGATGAACGCGCCCGTGGCGGTGCAACGCGCCCAGAACATGGCGAGCAGGAACGTGGCGAATAACGGCGCATTAACAAAGCCGAAGACGAGCTGGATGAAGTCCATGATGTTGTCGAACATCCGCGCCACATAGGCGCAGGCAATGCTGATCAATATCCCGACAACAGTGATGAAACGGCCCATCCAGGCGTAGTGCGCATCGGACTTGTTGGGCGCAAGGTGGGCTTGGTAGATATTGTAAGTCCAAATGGTGTTGAAGGCGGTGACGTTGCCCGCCATGCCGGACATGAACGAGGCGAGCAACCCGGTCAGCGCCAGACCGAGCAAGCCGGTCGGACAATACTTCTTCATGAGCGAGAAGATGACGCCGTCGTAATCGTTGACCACTGCGTCCTGAAGCCTGGACTCCACTTGCGCCTCAGGCAAAGACTGGATTTGCTCCTGCAAAAGCGCATCGACCTTGGCCGTGTTGAACTTCACACCTGCCACGGCGTTCAACGCCTTGACGGCATCATCAGGTTTGGCGTGGCCCGCGACGGCCTGCTTGAGCACTGTGATTGTGGCCGGATAATTGGCGGCTTCGATTTGGGCCTGCGGAATCCGGTAATCCTTTCCGGGAAGCGTGCTCAGAGCGACGGCCAGGATGCCGGGCAGAATGACAAGCACGGGGAAGAGCATCTTTGGCACAGCCGCGATCAACGGTGTGCGCCGGGCCGCGCTCATGTTCTTGGCCGCCATGGCGCGTTGCACGACGAGGAAATTGGTACACCAGTAACCGAACGAAAGGACGAACCCTAGACCGAACACCATCGCGAACCAATCCACGCCCATGGGATTGGAAGAGGGCCCGGCCAGAAGCGGTTTCCACGCGCTGGTCCAGGCGTCCGGAGCAAAACTTTTCGCCGGATCATTCCAGAGATTCAATGCGGAGGGATGGACGGCGACGCCGGCAAGTTGTTGCTTGATGACTCCCCAGCCGCCGACATCTTTCAGCCCCAAGTACACCACCGGGGCAAAGCCCAGCACGATCATGAAAAATTGGAGTACTTCGGTGTAGATGGCCGAGGTCAGGCCGCCTTTCAACACATACACAAGCACCACGCCGGAGCAAATCCAGAGCGCCAGATTGTAATCCCACCCCAGCAGCGAATGCAGCAGTTTGGCGAGCGCGTCCATGGAAATGCCTGACGCGAACACGGTCATGACGGCGAAAGAGAGGGCGTTGAGGGTGGCGACACGTTGGTCGAAGCGCATGACGAGATATTCCGGCACGGAGCGGGCTTTTGAGCCGTAGTAAAATGGCATCATGAAGACCGCCAGGAAAATCATGGCCGGAATGGCGCCCACCCAGTAAAAATGGGCGGTGGCGATGCCGTATTTGGCGCCGCTGGCGGCCATGCCGACCAACTCCAGCGCGCCGAGGTTGGCCGAGATGAAGGCCAGCCCGGTGACCCAGGCCGGGATCGAGCGTCCGGAGGTCAGGAAGTCCGCGGAAGTCTTCATGTAACGCGTCAGGGCGAAACCGATGCCGATGACGAAACCGACGTAAATGAGGAGGATTGCGTAGTCGAGGAAGCCTAACTGGATGTGCATATTGTTGAGTATGTTGCCTGCGTGCCGGTTATCAAATACAGAATTCCCGCCGCTGGCAATAATCTTTTCGAGAAATTCGTTTCAACCATGGATGGACTCGTTTGATTCGCTTTGATTCGTTCAAAATGTACTTCCCCCGAAAAAGTGGACACTCGATAAAACTGTTCATTTATAGGTTAATAGTTCTTCAAATTCCACAGGAGATTTGTAACCGAGAGCGCTGTGGAGC
>JBKQUS010000185.1:0-71150 GCA_052325505.1 Limisphaerales bacterium | reverse complement strand
CGCCCTGACGCCACTGGCTCAAGTTCTGTTCGCTGATGGGGACGCCGTCGAATTCTTCCTTGATGATTTCCTGGACCTCTTCGAGGCCGTTGAGCCAGGGGAGGATTTGGGAGGCGGGTTGGGAGCGTTCGAGGCGTTGATTGAGTTCGTCGCGGATGGAGCGGGGCAGGTGGGCGATTTTGCCGTTGCGGGGGTTCATAGTTTTGGGGTTTGGTTCAGGGTTTCAGTTTTTCATCATGGCCATATTTAAAGCATACTGCGGATACAACAATATCATAGATATTGTTTCAAGCAACAATTATTTTAAACTAATTTTGTAATCGGGCGGGCACCGGGGCGACAGGGCGGTGAAGAGAAGAATTTTTCAACCGCGAACCACTCGAAATACGGGAACAGAACTGCAGGAAGCAGGGAATCGAACAATCGGACAACCGCATGCTTCCGTGAGGCCGAGGCAGCACAATGTTGACATGCAAGGCACCGACCCCGACCCACGTTAAAACCGTTCCAGCAAAGCCTGCTTGAATTCCGAGGTTCCCACACACGATCCGCTCCTCTCCGCAAGCTCGAAAACAGGCAACTCCAACCTATGGTGCGACCCCTTTGAAAGGTTGACTGTCGGTGGTTTCTGAGTATAATTGGCCCACGGTGAAAGGTTTACACGAAGGAGCCAAGCCCTTAGAAATGCGAACCGCTCGTCGCATAATCACAAGTTAACCGCGGAGAAGACAATGAACGCGGTCGCCACCGATGAATACGACGCATTCGCCTCTGACTATCATTTTCTGTACTCGGATCGCGTTCTATCGGGTGTTCCGTTCCTTGAGGATTATGCGGAGGTCCTGCAATCCCTCCCCCCGCGAGCCAGGATTCTGGATTGCGCCTGCGGTATCGGCATACACAGTCTGGCGCTGGCGCGTCGCGGTTACGATGTCAGGGGCACCGATGCAAGCGCCGGAATGATAGCTGAAGCGCGCCGCCGCGCCGCGCTTGAAGGTCTTGAGGTCGAGTTCGCAACGTGCTCGTGGGCGGACCTGCCCAAAATGTTTGCCCGACACTTTGATCTGGTCTTCTGTTACGGGAATGCGATTGGCCATTGCCGGACACCCGAGGAGACCGTCGCCTCACTTTGCGGGATGCGGGCAGTGTTGAAGCCGGGCGGAGTGTTGGCCATCGATTCGCGGAATTGGGAGAAGGTGCGCCGAGAGAGAGTGCGGTTTTACCCAATGCCGATGCGGGTCCGAGACGGATCGCGGTGTCTTGCTCTATACGTCTGGAATTTTCCACCGCGTTGGCAAGACCCGCATCTGATCGAGGTGGTGCTCCTGTTTCAAGAGGAAACCCGGACACATCACAGAAGTTATCCGTTTACATATTACCCTTTTCACTACAAGGACCTCGTCATTCGACTGAGAGTAGCGGGGTTCCAGGAGGTTCAATCAGATTTCGATGATGCAAAGGACACATACACCGTGATTGCACGGACGGATAACAAATCGGTGCAGGGAATTCCGCGCCGGGGGCAATGATTTGTGGGCGGCGAAACCGCTGGCTACAAGCTGCTCGCTGATCGGGTGCGTCCGTTTCTGCCGAAATGAATCTTCCAGCCCGGTCTTGACAATTATGACCCGGCAACCAGTTCCGCCTTTGTCCTGGCCCGGTCCGCTGATGTGAACTCCTTGATCCGGGAGATCATGGCCGCGGGCATCTCAATAAACCAACGGGATCAGACGCTTGGTTCGTCGCATGTAGTCGGAGTATTTTTCGCCCAACGCTCCGACCAAAGCCTGTTCTTCGATGTGAATCCGCCACAATATAACAGCACAGATGGGCACAAAAATGATGATGAGGGAGGCCCAATTCGCAAAAATCAAGGCGAAGCCCAGCACTGCCATAAGACTGCCGGTGTAGCTGGGATGACGAATGAAGCGATAAGGGCCGGACTCGATCAGGTAATGATCTTTGGCGATGGCGACATTGATGGTGAAGAAGCGTCCCAGATGAATAATTGAGTACCAGCGCAGAGCCAGACCCAGCACAAACAGACTGCAGCCAAGTTCAAGATCCAGCCTGAACCAAGGGAGTATACACTCGCGGAGTTTGTAAGCGGCAACCACGCCCAACGAGATGGCCAATAGGTAGATCAGCCAGATCAGTCCCAAAGAATGGCGATCCTTCGAGGTAGCGTCTGATTTGGAACGCTTCACAAGGGCCAAGGCCAGTTCAGACCCACACCAGGACCAACCAAGAATTTCTGGCAAATGCGGTATCACCTGTTTCAGGAACCGTTCATCTGACCTCTGCCCAATCCCCAAGCGACCTTATTTCTTCACATGGCCGGAAACCAATTTGGTCATCTCAAACATGCTCACGCTCTTTTTGCCGTTGAACACTGCTTTCAAATTCTCGTCGGCATTGATTTGGGTCCGCACCTTTTTATCCTGCAGCCCATTTTTGCGGATATAGGCCCAGAGCTTTTTGGTCAGTTCAGTCCTGGGCAATGGTTTTTCACCGATGACCAGGGCCAGCTTTTGGTCGGGTGTAACGGGTTTCATGAACGCCGCATTCGGGGTTCTTTTCTTTTTTGCTGCTTTTGATGTTTTAGCCATTGGATTGAAGTGCCTGATTATGAGGGAAAGGGCAACATAAAGTTTTCCGGGAGATTCGTTTTGTTCAAGGAGCCGGTGCAGATCCCGGCCCGGCCGCAATGTCTCCATAGACCACGCCGCGGCCGCCAGTAGTGAAAAGGTCATATGCGAGGCGAAGGAGTTCACAGCGAAGACGGGCCTGGCTACGCCCAGTGGCCAGCTTGGGCGCTATTACTGTGCGAAAGAGACGAGTTCTGCGGCCCACAATTTAGTTTCGGCGATCGGTATATTCACGACATGAGTCAGCAGATGGCGAAAACAGGAACAGCAAAAGGGTGGCTGGCGGCGGGGTTCAACCACCATTTGACATTCGTTGTCCAACAGATCCAAGCCCCTTTCGTAACGTCAAATAATATCGCACCTTCGCACGTATAAAATCCAATTCTGCGCATTCGACAAGTTTTGCATACATTGCCTTTCGGGTTTTAGAACGCATTCCGCCTTTGTGTCCGATTTCAGCCAAAATCTCCATTGTTTCGCATCGCCAGAGAAATTGGACTACGGCGGCCTTATCAATCGTTGGATTGTATTGAGCGTTCCTTGCATTGTAAAAGTGAATTCCTCCGCGTTTACCTTGTTCTACAAGCTTGACACCCCACCAATCTGGAATCCTTCTTAGGGCTTCGTCCGCGTGACGAAAGCTCACAACAATAGTCATGCGATCTAACGCGGAACTGTAGATTCGAGCTTGGTTGTCAAGGCGCCGTAGGTTATCGACATCGCTCTTCAACTCAAATCCGTGGAAAAAACCATTTACGACCAAAAAATCCACCCGTGCTGCGCCGTGGCGAATTCCGACTTCCTCCAGCACGGCAACATTTGGCTCGCAGGCATAATCACAGAATATCTTTTGCCGCATGGCCACTCTAAGTTGCGAGTCGTTCATTAATGTCCTTTCAAGCGTAGTTCAAGGAGCCGGTGCAGGTCCCGGCGCGGCCGCAATGTCTCCATAGACCACGCCGCGGCCGCCAGTAGTGCAATAGACGCGGCCAAAAATGCGAGGATCGCCGGTCAGATGCTGGATGTAGCCAAATTGATGCTGGTCATCATTGATGCGAACCCAACTCTGCCCGGAGTCGTCGGAACGGAAAAGCCCCCGGAACTGGCCAATGGTTCCAGCCAGATAGAGCGCGGGAAAGCTTTTTCCCGGCGCGGGTTTGCCGAAGCCCAGGGCATCGGCGGATTTGACACGGTCGAGCCTGATAAAGTTGGTCCCGCCGTCGGTCGAGTGATAGATCCCGTCGTTGCTAAATGCCATCCAAAGGTCGCCTTCGATGCCGGGAGTCGCATACAACGAATCGCCACGCTCGCCAATTCCTCCCACCCCCTTCCTTGGCGCAAACGATGCCACGGTGGGGAAGAATCCGGTCGCCCCGTCTGTGGAAGCGAGGACTTTGCCTTCAACCGGGTAGAATGAGTAGAACCGGGCCGGGTTAACCGGATCGGCAATCACCCGCAATCCGTTGGCCAGCCCGGCGCAGATTGTCCAGGTTGCACCGCGGTCCGCGGAGAGACACGGTTCAGCGCGCCTCGGAGTCCAGACGATGAGCCTGCCATCGGCTGACAGCGCAATGCTGCCCCCTCCCCGGCTGTTGGTTGGTTCACTGTTCAGGGCCTTCCAAGTCTCGCCGCCATCCTCCGAAATAGCCGCATGCGCCGGGCCTCTATGTCCGCCCACACCGGTACGGACGATGAGAAGCGGAATCTTCCCGGCAAACTCCAGGTCCTCGGTGCCGCCATAACGCGGCCCGACAAAAGCTCCTTTCGTGGGCGACACGTTCAAATCATCGTGCCGGAAACCGTCAACATCCGCCACGCCGCTGAGCAAATGCGCCCCCTCGGGCGGACTGAGCAACGACCACGGCACGGTTTCCTCAAGGCCCTGGTCGAGGAAGACCCAGCGCGTTGGCTTGCCGGCATCCGCCCGGGTGGCGTTGGTGCAGCTCCAAATGCCGTATCCCGTGGTGAGAAGAACCTGGTCGGAATCGAATGGATTGATCTCCACGTCGCCGATCCAGTGGGGAGTCATCGGGGCCGTATAAGGGGCCCCGGAATGGTCCCACTGCGCGCCGCGCAGGAGCGGTTGCCAACTGGCGCCCCCGTTGGTGCTGCGATATATCTCGTCGCGCGGCGTCCAATGGTCAAAAGTGGAAACCATGATCGTGGCCGGACGGCGCGCATCAATGGACACCCCGCCATAGCCGAAAGGCTGATGGCGTTCCTTAGGTTTGACTGGCGTGATGTCCGTCCAGACGCCGTCCTTGGCGTTGAATTTCCAGACCGCGCCATCGGTCATGGCACCCGGTCCCGGCTCATGGCCGTAAGTCAGGTAGAACAACCCGTCCACGGAACGAACCAGGTGGATGGGCCGCAGGCCAATTGGTTGATTTGTCACCGCCTGCCAGCTCAGGCCCGCATCCGCGCTGGTGAAAAGGTTTGTACCGATGGCCGACACCGCGGCAAAGAGAACAGGCGTCGGAGCGCCGGGTTGTCCGCTGGACGGGTCAAAGACGACTGCGACGATTCCCACCGCCTCCTGGCGGCCAAAACTGAACTCAGACGGCGCATTGGAAACGCCCGACGCTTGAGAATTAGACTTGACATCGGGAAAGGTCCCGACTTTTGCCCAACTGGCTTCCCGGTCAACGCTTTTCCACAGGCCGTCGCGGCGCGAGCCGAAGAAAAGGACGCTGCCCAGGTTGGGATCGACGGCCAGACGCTCGCCGTTGAAACGTCCGTTCTCATTGCCGCCCATTTTGAACGGCACGTCGGTGCGCTGGAACGTCCTGCCCCGATCGTCCGAACGAAGGATGGCGGCGCCGCCCCATTCATAAGTGCCGGCGGCGAGATAAACCCGGTTGGCATCGCGCGGATCCACCGCAATGCTCTCGATGCCGAACAGGTTATCGTCCTCCGCGCTGATCCAATCCGTGATCGGGACCCATTTTTGCGCAAGCGAGTCCCAACGATACGCCCCGCCCACGTCTGTCCGCGCGTACATCAACCCCGCCTCGCGCGGATGCATAATGATGCCAGTGACGAACCCCCCGCCCCCCATGACGACGTTGCGCCAGACGTACGGCTCGGGGGCGGGCGGCTGGCTCGACGATGATTGCGCCGTCGCGACGCCCGCCGATGGCAAGCCTGACGCGATCAACAACGCGAGAATGCTGGTTGCTTTCAAATATCAATCCTTCTCAAAAACGGTCTCGGCAAGCTGACAATTTCCTTGCAACGCGATGTCCCGGGACGAGCGCCCGATCAATATGGTGTAATCGCCTTTTTCGGCCACCCACCCCTTCTTATCAGGGTCATAAAACGAGAACGCGCCCTGCTCCAACCGCACGGAAACTTTTTGCGTCTGGCCCGGCTTGAGCGACACCTTGGCGAAACCCTTAAGTTCCTTGACGGGGCGCGCCACGCTGGGCTTCATTTCCTGCACATAAACCTGCGCTGCTTCGGCGCCCTCGCGATCCCCGGTGTTGGCGATTTCAAACTCCACCGTCACCGCCGGATGTTTCGCATCATTATCCGTCGTCAGCTTTAGCCCGGAATAATCGAACTTCGTGTAGGACAAACCGTGGCCAAAGGGAAACAGCGGCTCGATGTTCCTGGCGTCGAACCAGCGATAGCCGACCAGCAAGCCCTCGGCGTAGGTGACGGTCCCGTTCGCACCGGGATACGCGTGCAGAGCGTGCGCGGGTGAATCGGCGAGTTGTTTCGGAAACGTGCAGGGCAACTTGCCCGATGGGTTAACGTCCCCGAAGAGAATTCGCGCCAAGGCATTGCCGCCTTCCATCCCGGGATACCAAGCGTAAAGCACTGCGGGCGCTTTCGAGAGCCATGGACCCATTTCCACCGCCGCCCCGCCCATGAAGACGACGGCAGTCTTCGGATTTGCCTCCACGATTTTCTCCAGTAATTCATCCTGGCCACCGGGGAGCTTGAGATCGGGGCGGTCGGTCGTTTCCGCGTCATAACCGCCTTTGTGATTGAGACCGCCGACGTAGATGACCACGTCCGCGGACTTCGCCGCGGCAACGGCGTTCGAAATCAGTCTCTGACTGACGGCGGGAGGCACAGGCATCACCGCGCCATGATCACCCCTGACCCGGCCCACCGGGGCCTTGTAGCCGCGGGCATATACGACTTTCACGCCGCCGCCAACCCGGCTGGTGATGCCTTGGAGCGCCGTGACTTCGAAAGGCGCCTTTATGTTGGCCGCCCCTCCGCCGCGCGCAAACACGCTGGCGGCATTGTCCCCAATCACGGCGATGGTCTTGATCTTCGCTGCATCGAGCGGAAGCAAGCCTTCGTTTTTCAGCAGGACAATGGATTCCTCAGCCACGCGGCGTGCGATGTCCTGGTGCGCCTTGGTGCTGAGGACGCCTGTGTTTATGGAATTCACCGGCGCATCGGTCGGATCATGAATCAGCTTCAGCTTGAACATTACGTAGAGGCGGCGCCCCACTTTTTCGTCGAGCACCGACATAGGGAATTTGCCCGCTTTCAAACCTTTCAGAAATGGATTGGCCAGATAATTCGTCGAATAGGGCGGGTGGGTTCCCATCTCCAGGTCCAAGCCGTTCATGGCAGCCTGTTCGGTGCTGTGAACGCCGCCCCAGTCCGACATGAGCAGTCCCTTGAACCCCCATTCATTCTTGAGCACTTTGTTCAGGAGATAATCGTTATGGCAGCAATGCTGGCCGCGGAATTGATTATATGCGCCCATGACGCTCAACACGCCCGCCTCCTGCACGGAGGCGCGGAACGCCGGCAGGTAAATCTCGCGCAGTGTCCGCTCGTCCATCTCCACGTTGATCGAACGGCGCTGATATTCCTGGTTGTTTGCAGCAAAATGTTTCGCGCAGGAACCCACCCCCTGGGCCTGTTCGCCCTCGATGTAATTGACCGCGATGCGCGATGTGAGAAACGGGTCCTCCCCCAGGTACTCGAAGTTGCGTCCGCATAATGGCGTGCGCTGGATGTTCAGGCTCGGGCCCAACATGATGTGCTTGTGACGCTGTTTCGCCTCCTCCCCGATGACCGTGCCGTAGAGGGCGGCCAAATCCGTGTTGAACGACGCGGCCAAGCCAATCGTTGCGGGCATCGCGGTGGCGAAATCATCCTCGCGGTTGAGATTCCGAAAACCTTCCCCCACTTCCTCACGCACGCCCATCGGGCCGTCATCCATCCACAAATCGGGAATGCCCAGCCGCGGCACGCCTTGGGCCGAAAAAGTGGACTTGCCATGCACCATCGATACTTTTTCCTCAAGGGTCAGGCGTGACAGCAAATCCGCCACCCGCTCGTTAATCGATTTTGTTTCGTCAAGATACGCCGGTTGCTGCGCGCCCAGGAGTTGGCCAGTGACGGCTGTCGCCGCAGCCAGGGCCAGGAGGCAGAAGAATCCGTCTTTAATTAGTAAGGTATGAATCATGGCTTGATGGTGAGCTAAAAGGGCTGGCTGTCGGCAGTTGGACTTCGCAAAAAAAATATCAGCATGGCGTGAACGTTACACTCCCGTGACGCGGTGGCGCAATAATCGATTGCGAGGTTCACTTTGCGGCGGTGCCGAAGTAACTCTCCGGCGGGCCGAGATAGCTTGATTTCAGACCTCCCATATCCACCACGAGTTTCTGCATGACGACGCCGGGATCAATCATCCAGATTTTAAGGGTGTGATAACCTGGTTTTGACAGCGTGACCCGGGTCCGGGCATAACGCGCGTTGTCCTCGACGGAAGTTTCCCAATCCCGGTTACCGTTCTGTGCGCTGTAGGTGGCGGGAACCAGGGTGACAACCTGCCGCGGCTGGTCATCAAATGAAACAGCAAAACAGAGTGGGTGTTCGGGGATGAAGTTCAAGGTTGGCCCGGTGATCGCCGTGACCTCCGCCCGGCCGGTGTCAAACAAATACATCTGGTATTCAAGGCATGGCGAATCGATTCCGCTCCGGAAGAGTTTGCCAAGGGTCGCCCTCATTCCCGACAGGGTACGTCCATAATCCTCGATTTTGATCCAGTGGTTGGCCCCGAGGTCGGTTTCTTTTGTGAAGTGTTCCGCCTCGATGGAAACGACGCCTTCGCCTTCGACGAAACCGCGCAGGGAGTCGCGCGTCATTTCCGTTGGATTGAGGGCCTCCACTTTCACAGTGAGATTGGTCCCGGCCCCGGTGATTTCCACTGTGCCGCCGGCCTTTTGCCGGGGAGCGACGCTCCAGTCCACACTGACCCAGAGACGCTTGTCGTTTGCCACCGTGCCATGGGTTTCGCTGAGAACAATCCACGGCTGGCTGGCCGAAGCGGTGAACTTGAAGGGTGTTTTTCCCTTATTGAAGACATCGATGTAGTGACGCTGCTGGTTGAACACGTCGAATTGCGGCAGGACCGCCTCGTTCGTCGTGCCGGGCCAGGCGGCGTCGGAACCGTCCAGCGCTACGCCGATAGCCGGAGCATCGGGCAAGGCAATTTCCGTGAGGTTCACCGCGCGCAGGCTGTTCTGGGCCGGGTCCCGCCAGTTGGTGTAACCCAGGAACGGTTGGTCCATGAAATGGTCCCACTTCCCCTGGGCAAAAGTTTTGTTGAAGTAATTCATCAAGTTCGTCTGCGCCTGAAACAACTCCCGGGTTTGCGCGGCCAAGTCGTTGGCGCTGGCGCGTCCTTGCCGGGCGTAAGCGGCATTCCGCGCCGCGGCCAGGTAAAGCTCGTTCAATTGCGCCGCGGCCTTGATGGGGAAATACACCAATTCGTAGAACGCGTCGCGCCTTTCTTGCGGGAGTCGGCCATAAATGGCGCCGGCTTTGCCGTTGAGCGCCTGGAATTCCGCCTGCACCCGCTCGGCTTCCTGGTAATGATTCAGGCTGTAAGTGTTCGCATCGAGCAATTCGGGTTTTCGCCGGCCGTTATATTTGGTGGACTTCGCAATTAGATCGGCAATGTCCTCCGAGAAGGCCGGCCCAAATTCACGTTCCGCCCAAAGCCGGGTGAATTCATTCAAGTTGCTGTTGGTCCACCGTGCCGTGTTCCAAGCCAGGTTCATGAAGTAATCGATGGGAAACTCGTACCCCTTGAAGTGCCCTACATTTACAATCCAAATCCGGTCTGCGCCGTATTCCTTGGCGAGGGACAATTGGTCCCAGATTTTCGCGATGGGGCTGGTGTTGATCCATTGATAGCTTCTCGGCCCGCCATGGTAGTCAAAATGGTAATAGACACCCGCGCCACCCGCCCGCCGGCGCTCCTCCGAGATCGGGAGACGGAGGACATCCCCCCAGTTATCGTCCGACCAGAGCAGCGTGATATCGTCGGGGACGCGCATGCCGTCGTTGTAGTAACCTTGGACTTCCTTGTAGAGGCACCAAACTTGGGGAACCTGGGTCAAATCCGGGTTTATTTCCCCGGCCAGTATCCCGCGCTGGACTTTGACGATTTCCTCCGTCAGGTCCTTGCCGATGGGCGCGCCGCTGTCGTTCTCGGCGCGCAGGCCCATGGTGAAAATGCTTTCGAAGGCCTTGTTGCGCCGCACCCCTTCCCGCCAGAATTGTTGCAGCACCGGCTGTTGTTCAGGGACGGAATAATTCCAGTTGTGATATTTCTTCCCGTAATTGGTTGCCCAGTCCCATTCTTTTTGCGCGCGCAACATCGGCTCCTGGTGCGAGGTGCCCATGACAATGCCGTATTCGTCCGCCAGCCGGGGATTTTCCGGATCGTCCTCGTTAAAACGGTTGTTCCACATGGCAGGCCAGAGGTAATCGCCTTTGAGCCTCAGGATTAGTTCAAACAAATTCGTGTAGAATCCCCGACCGTAATTGGCCGTCGGCGGATTTCCGGGCACTGCCACCGTACCGTATCTCTCCTCGACCCATCGGGTCAGGTCAGGCGCTTCGTCATTCAAAAAAATGCCTCGATACTTCACCGACGGCGGCCCCTGCACGTATTCGCCGGCCTTCACGAAAAGAGCCGCTTTATGTTCCACCGGCACATCTCCCCACCAATACCACGGCGAGACCCCGATTTGCTCCGAAAGATCATAAACCCCGTAGATCGTTCCCCTCTTGTCGCTCCCGGCGATAATCAATCCACTGGCCACTCCCGGCATCGGATCCGTCACCGCCTGGATCAAGAATGATTCCCACTTGCCAGCGATAGCCGTGGCATCGATCTTGTGCTCGCGGATCAAGCGGTCGATCACCACGCTTTTGCCGAGAGTGCCGACGATGATCGCATTGGGGCCGGGGCCGTTTTCCTGGTGGCTGAGGGCTGGCGTCACGCCGGTAACGCGGGCAACATCGGCCTGCAAGTCGTTGACCGCACGGATGACCCCGGCATGGTCGCCCGAATCCACAAGGATGGCTGCGGCGGTGTTTTCTTGCACGATGGCAAAACTGCCGGGACTTTTTACACTTTCAACATACGGCGTCTGGCCGAGGGCAAAGGTGTCAGGATGAAAAGAGAAAAGGCAGAGTCCAAACAAAAGAAAGGCGAGGCCGCGCGCTGGCGCCAGTCCCAAACAGGAGTTCAGGTGAATCTTCATTTTCGTCAGAGTGGGCAATCATACATCGTGCCTGCGCAAGATCAATGTTTCCTCCCCCGCCCGCCGAAAAAAACCACAATCTGTCTGAAAAGAAAACAGCCGCCACCGTTTCCGGTGGCGGCTGTAAATTTGCCCAACTAACCAACGTCAAAACTATTTGCTACGGCGGCGAAGCAGGAAGGAGCAGGCGCCCATGACGCCCAAAGCGATCGTGCTCGGTTCCGGAATCGGCGACGATAGTGTCGCATTTTCGAAGTCAAAGACATCAGGTTGTCCGCTACCGTTGTTGCTGGTCAAAACCAATTCGACATAACCAGAGGTGGGGCCATCCCCATCAGCTATAAGCGTAGGCAAGATGCTGGCATAGTTCCAAGTCACTGTTTGCGTCTGTGCCGGGCTGCCACTCCAATAGTCAAGTTCGCTCCCGGTGCCGCTCGTCTCGCCACTCCCTGTGACTGAAACCTCAGAGGAAGGTTGCAGGGTAAACCCATACCCTCCTCCAGCGTTGATATAAAGCCCCCACAGCTGGTTATATCCGCCACCAGTTCCGGCTGGGATCGACCACGTCAGCGAAAACAACGTGTTGTTGAAGAAATCCGCCTGGTCCGGCGAGTTACCCTCCAGCTTGATGGCGAGGTTCTGCTGCCATCCTTGATGCGTCAACTGGAGACTTTGAGCGTAGCCGGGCACCGCCCCGGTCACAAAGCTGAATTCGGGATCAACTGTAACAGAGTCTTGCCCCCCCGACCAATTGATCCATCCGTCACCGGTGCTTTCGTTATCCCAATTGCCGATCACTTGGGCTTGAGAGCTGACTGCGCTCAGAGCGAGCACGGTTAACCACAATGAGATTTTATCGAGTTTTTTCATAAATTTGCTTCTGGTTGGTTGTTCAGTTTTTTTACTGAAACCGGCTTTTTATATCATATTCCCTCATAAGATGGAATGGATAATACTACGATTTTAATGGGGTTTTCTCCGGTTTCCGCCATTGATTTTCGAACTTCAGGCGATAGTCGCTGGGCGCCATGCCGTGGACCGATTTAAAGACGCGGGAGAAATAGAACGGATCGTCGTAGCCCAGAGTTGCAGCCGTCTCTTTGACGCTCATGTTGGCGTCAACCAGCAAGCGACCAGCCTCTTCCATGCGCAAACGGATGAAATAGTCGATGGGAGAAAATCCGGTCCAACGTTTGAACAAGGCAAAAAAATGGGACGCCGAGAGATGGGCCGTTTGCGCCAGATTGGCGACCTGGAGAGGCTGGTTCAGATGCTGCATCATGTAGGCGATGCTTTGCTCGATTTTCATCGCGCCCTCCGAATTCGCGATAGTTTCCGCCGCACAGCCGACGGATGCGTGCGGTGCCGAGGAATCTGACGTCAGGACAGTCAGGTTGGGAGCGTCCGCTTGGATGCAGGCAAGGTTGTTACGTTTCAGAGAAAATCCAGCATTAGTTCGGGACGCGAACAAATTAGATAAAGTATACATAACATTAGTTTTTGTTGTTGAATCATGCAATGGATGGGGCGACGAAGTGTTCTTGGAGAACCAAGGCAATGATGCCCCGCAAGCGCGGCTGCAAGTCCGAGTTGCCCGCGAAAATGCGAATGGAGGACGGTGCGAAAAGCGCGCGTTGGACTGCTGCCGTAACGACAGGCTCAATCTTTTCCCAGACGCGGGTCACTTCTCCAACCACTACCATCACGTCCGGGGCCAGCCCAGTGGCCAGCATGGCAAGGCCCGTTCCCAAATAGTGCGCCATTTGATTCAGCGCCTGGCACGCCTTGGGGTCGTCCTGCTCAACCAGCCGTAAAATGTCGGTAAACCGCACTGGCACATTGTCGCTTTTGGAGGCAAGCCCCCCATTGGGGACGGAAACTGCTTCGGCGTAATAACGCACGGCGGCGGAGTTGGAGGCCAAAGTCTCCCAGCAGCCATTCCTGCCGCAACGGCAGAGGGGACCATCGGGCATGAGGACGACGTGGCCAAACTCCCCGGCCATGCCGGAGGAACCGCGGATCAGTTGGCCATTCATGATCATGCCGACGCCAATGCCATCCGAAACCGTGACCGTCAGCAAATTGCGCACACTCTCGCTGTGCTGGCCTGACCATAATTCAGCCAAGGCGCAGGCATTGGCGGCATTTTCCAGTTTTACAGGCAGTCCAATGGCCTTTTCGATGGGCGTCTTGAGATTCAAATCGCCCCACCCCAGATTTGGGGCATAGATCAAGCGATCGGCTGATGCGTCTATTCTTCCAGGGAGGCTGATGCCGATGCCTTCATAGGAATGCTTGGGATGGGCACGCAGCAAGTCCTTGATCCGGCGGCATAAACGCAGAATAAAATCGGCGGGATCCTTCGGTGTGGGCATGAATTCCTGAACCAGGAAACGGGCTTCCATGTTGGCCACAGCCATGGCGGTGGTGCCGGGCTGCACATCCACGCCAATGACGGCGCACCGCTCGGCATTAAGGTGCAGATAGGTCGGTCTGCGTCCACGCGGCAAATTGCCCCTCGCACCTTCTCTCAACCAGCGATCGGCGATCAAGCGTTCGGCAATGGCGGAAACAGTGCTGCGCTGCAAGCCGGAGAAGCGCATCAAATCCGCCCGCGACACCGGCTGATGTTTGCGCACCAAGTTGAGCACGATGCGGCTGTTGATGTCACGGGCCGTTTCACTGGTCGCCAATCTAAAGTCATTCAAATCAATTTTGCGCATAAGCTGCCCATTCCGCCGGAAGCACAGGTCTCTTTAGTGATTTGTTCGGGTCGAAAATTATATCTTTTCTTTGAGATTGTCCAGCACTAATTTGGAAAGGATTGAGAAAATGCGCAGATGAGATGCGTTTGGAAGAAGGGGTCCGAAACCCTTTTGGATGGGGCGGGTCGTTTCGATTTGCAAAAGGCCAAAGACAGCCTCAATCAGGCTCACGGACTCAGCCCAAGTTGGTTACCCCGGCGACGGCGGCAGAGGCAAAAATACGACGAATGGCCGATTGACTAAATTCGCTTAACCTTCCAAGATTCCAATTCGCAGAGTTGCGGGAATGAAAACCGAATCGGAGACGTTCGAGGCGCAGGAGCCGTCCATGCTTTTGCCGTTGCGCGCGCTCCGAGCCGGACCTGGCGGCCGCGATCGGCACGAACAGGCCAAAGTCATAAATTAATTCTTGAAGAGGTACACTATTATGTCGGACAAGAGAGATGAAGTTGTTTCAGCAAAGTTGGCGAAGATGACCCTGGCGGAAAAATGCGGCCAAGTCCTCACCTTCACCTGGCGCGGGGCTTACCTGACGCCCTCCGGGATTGAACAGGTCACAAAATTGCACGCCGGCGGCCTTTGCCTAGAGCCGTACGCGCTGGAAACATGCAAGAACCTATATTGGGGGCGTTCGCAGGTGGATCCAAATTTCAAAAAGCCGAAGGACTATTTCGACATCGCGCACACTTACTTCGACGATCATAACTACGGCGTGAGCGTGGCTCCGGACGAACTGACGGTCGCCCTCAACAAGCTGCAGGAAATCGCCATGAGCCGGCCCTCCGGCATCCCTCTGCACATCACCATCGACATGGAAGGTGATTTCAAAAACGATTATACTTCCGGGCACGTCGTTCAGTTCCCGCCGCCCATGGGCATGACCGCCATCGGCGACCTCGATCTGGCCTACAAGGTGGCCAATACGCTCGGCAAGCAGATGGCCGCCATCGGCATTACGCAGTTCTACCACCCGGTCTGCGACGTCAACATCAATCCGTTGAACCCCGAAATCGGCGTGCGCTCCTTCGGCGATGATCCGAAGCTCTGCGCCAAATACGTGGAGGCGACCGTGCGCGGGTATCAGGACGGCGGCATTGTCGCCACGGTCAAACATTTCGCGGGCCGCGGCGATTCGGCGACCGACGCGCACGAAGTGCTGGATGTCTGCCGCGCGGATCTCAAGCGCATGCATGATGTCGAGCTGGTGACCTTCCAGGCCGGCATTAACGCGGGCGCGAAGGCTCTCATGACGGCACATACCATCTTCCCGGCCTACGACAAGGAGTTCCCCGCCACCCTGTCTCCCAAAATCCTCACCGACCTTCTCAGGGGAGAAATGGGATTCAAGGGCGTCATCGTCTCCGATGCCATCGGCATGGCCGCCATCCTGAAAAAGTGGCCGCTCCCCCAGGCCTGCGCCATGGCCATCAAGGCTGGTGTGGATACCATCCTGCTCAAGGCGGACGACGAATCCCGCTCGCAGTGCCTTTTCGGCATCAAGAGCGCCATCGAGCGGGGAGAGCTTTCCGAAGCCCGCCTTGACGACGCCGTCCGGCGGCTCCTCTGCATGAAGTACGACCAGGGCCTGTTCGAAAAAGCCGGGAAAATGGATCCGGAGAAAACCAAGGCCCTTGTCAAGAGCAAAGAAGTTATCGAATTCTCCAAGGAAGTGGCCCATAAAGCCCTTCTGGTGGTGCGCGACGACAAGAAGCTGCTGCCGTTGAGCAAGGACAAGAAGATGCTGGTCATCGAGCAGCTCATTCCATATCCCTTCCTGGGAAAAGACCTCTACAGCCATCCCCACATGTTCTGCGAACAGATGGCCAAATACTCCATCAACCTCATCCTGGACGACACGGCCTTTCACGCCACCGACGAGGATGTGGAAGAAGCTCTGGAACTGGCGAAGGGAACCGATCTCGTTGTAATGACCAACTACTACGCCCGCATCGAAAAGCGAGGCAACAACCAGCACCTGGTGAAGGCGTTGAAAGACGCCGGACACACCGTGGTTGTCGTGACGAACTTCCCCTACATCAAAGGCACGACCAAACAGGCCGACGCCGTGGTCTGCAATTTCTCAGGCTCCCCAGATTCAATCCGAGTCGCCGTGGACCTGCTGTTCGGGGCTGTAAAGCCTTATCCGTCCACGAAGATGCCCATCGACCTCAGCAAGGAAAAGGAACTGGCCGCCACTGAAACCGCGGCACCCCAAAAAAAGTCCGGCGGCAAACCGGCGAAGAAGAAAGCCTTCGCATTCGGGGGCAAGTGCTGAACCATCAGACCGCATAACCGACAGGGGGAAAAAATGCCGAAATCCGCTGAATTCGACGTGCGCGATATTTATACCATCGCGGGACCCAAGATAGCCGCCATTTACGAACAGAACAAAATGACGGTCCATTTCCAGGGTATGTCCAAGACCCTGCAATTCCCGCAGACGGTGGCCCTGCAAGGCGCGCCCACTTGCTCGGTCGGCATTTCCCCCTACGGCCTGTACAACCGCCTCAACGACGCGGGCCGGCTCATCATGCTGAACCAAAAGGCGATCCAATTCGCCTCCGCCCCTTTTGTGCGCATCGGCGGCAAGTTCACCATGCTCACGCAAAGAAAACCGCAGGACGCCGAGAATCCCGACGACATCCCGGCCATCCAGAACTACTATCATCCACCTCTGGCGGAAAAAAACATAGCCCTCACCATCGCCACGCCGTCGCTGGAAATTGCCTGCAAGCTGGGGAAGGTGAAAATAATCAGGAGGCTGATTTCCCCATTCCTGTCCGGAGGAGAGCAGACTTTGATGCCATTTGGCGTGGAAGAGTTCGAGGTGGAAAATGCCGCCGATGAGGCTCAGGAGATCACGCTCGTGGTGCCCAGGCCGTCCTTGGTCAACCTTCAGGAAAAGGAGCTTAAACCAACTGACCAGGACAGCGTCTATATTTGTTCCGCCCCTGTCCACGGCCACTCGCATAAAGAGTTTCAGTCCGCGGGCGTGCGGGGAGTCGTGATGGGAAGCACGGAGAGCCAGAACCGGATGGCGCTGGCAGTTGCCGAAACGCCGGGCGTCGCCGTGGACGTCCAGCCTTATTTCTGCCTGAACCGGTACAGCCAGGATCTCCTTTTGAACGCAGACGGCAGCTTCTACGAGAAACGTCAGCCGCTTGCCAGAAGCGATTACGGAGCAGCCGTCAGCCTGACGTTCACCCTGGAACCGGGCGCGACGAAGAAAATTCCCGTGGCCGTCGTTTTCGACTTCCCGGAGCAGGTCTTTCTTGACGGGGTCAAGTTCGAGCGTAAGTACGTCCGGAACTTCGCAAACAAGGTGGAGCGGGCAGCCGACATGGCGAAGCTTGCTCTCGACCACTATCCACGCTGGTGGGACCGGACCGTGAAATTCCAGAAACGGATTTTTGATTTCATCCAGGCCAGCCCCTCCTACCAAAACGACAGGCCCGGCGCCTTGCGCCTGACTCGCCTCATGCTCAACGAGCTGCATTTCCCATTGTCCAACGGCGCGGTATGGGTCGATGACGGCCAGGGCAATGAGCGCGCGCGGTTCCTGGAATGCTTCGATTACGCCTACATCGATCCCTCTGATGTGGATTGGTATTCCATGGCGCTTCTGATGCTGTTCCCCCGCGTGGAAAAGGAGCTTTGCCAGAGCTTCATCAACTCCATTCAGGCCGAGGACCTCACACCGCGCTTCTACCACTTCCACTCCTCGTTCGTGGAGGCGAGAATGCATTTCCAGCAGCATCCCGAAGAATACGAAGACGTGTCGATGACCCAAATCCGGGACGCCTTCAAGGTCAAAGGCAGCGTGGCGCACGACGTCGGCGCCCTGCCCAAGGGCCATGCCCTGCGCAACGTCAGCGATTACGCTTGGTACAATAACAACTACTGGGTTGACCTCTTTCCCAAGCTGGTGATGCGTGTCCTGCGCAATGTGAAGTTCACGGGGGACATCGAGTTTCTCCGCAAGAATTGGGAAACGCTCAAGTTCGGCCTCGAATCCCTGCTCAAGCAGGACTACGACGGCGACGGCGTGCCCGAGGGCTATCCCGATGAGGTGAAAAACACGTTTGACAATCTTGTCCTCTTCGGCGCGGACGCCTACGACGCCACGACGTTCCTGGCTGGCTGCAAGGCCATGATCACCATGGCGGAGATGTTGAACGACCAACCCGCCAAAACGCATATCCAACAAGCGTTCGACAAGGCCCAGGCGAGCTTCGAGAAGTTATGGCGGGATGGAAAAAATAAGAAGGGTGACAAGCTCCAGTACTACGTCACCTGTTTCGATCCAAAAACCGGAAAAACCAACACGGACGTTTGGACCAACCAACTGGACGCGCTCTGGTATTTGATCGCCATCGGTGAAGAGTCCTTCATCCCGGCGGATCGCGCCCGGCAGATCCTGAAGACCATCTACAAGAACAACCGTACCTTCATGGGCTGGGCCATGGCACGCACGGAGGACGGCGAACCGGTGGAATCCGACCAAGGCAAGGATGTCTATACCACTTCCAACTACGTCTTCGCCCAGCTTTTGGACTACTACGGCATGGTCAAGGAGAGCAAGGAGGTTTATAAGCACATGGACAAGGTGGTGTTCGATTACGGCAATTCCATGATCACGCCGGACAACCTCCGGGCCGAGCTTGAAAAAGAAGCGGGAGAAACCGCCCCAGGCCCCCATTACATCGTCGCCGCCTATCCGCGGCCGGGGGCCGTCTGGACGCACCTGGTCATGCAGCACATCAAGGATCTCCAGGCGCAAAAGGGCGCGACAATCATCGATTCAAAGTCCCTTATTTCATTCCTTTCCGAACTTTTAAAAGCAGACTGACGCGATTATGAATTACGACATCACCTTCGTCGGCCACATGTGCTACGATGAAATTATTCCCTTCGGGGGAAAACCGGTCGTCGCCCCGGGCAGCGCCGTCCTCTGCGGCGCGATGGTGGCGGCGCGGGTGGGGAAAAAAGTCGCCGCAATTGTGAAAATGGCGAAAAAGGATGAAAATATCCTTCAGCCCATGAAGGATGTCGGCGTGGACACCTACCTCATCCCGAGTGCGGAAACCACGTATTCGAGGGTGCTGCACGAATCCGCGAACATGGACGAGCGCAAGTTGACCATCGTCAAAACAGCCGGCTTGATCGCCATTGGCGACGTTCCGAAGCTCAATTCCACCTGCGTCCATCTGGCCGGGATTTCCGACACCGAGTTCGACATGCCGCTTATGAAAGGTTTGAAAGCCCGCAAGCACAGCTTGTCCGCCGACATGCAGAGCTTCGTCCGCCACGTCACCCCGGTGACCCATGAAATTGAGTTCAGCGACGTCGCAAATAAAAAAGAGATTGCGGCCATGATGGACAAGCTCAAGCTGGACGTCGTGGAAGCCCGTATTCTGACCGGAACCGAAGATTTGGAAAAGGCCGCCATCATTGTCGAATCGTGGGGCTGCCCTGAAATCCTGATCACCCACTCCCAGGGCGTGCTGGCGCGAGTGAAGGGCCAGACGTATTACGAGAAGTTCTCCAACAACAGCACCGTGGGCAGGACCGGCCGCGGGGATACGACCTTCGCGGCCTACCTGTCTCACCGCTTGGATCATGGCGAGAGAGAATCCCTGAAGTTCGCCGCCGCGCTGGTTTCGATCAAGATGGAAACACCCGGCCCCTTCAAAGGAACAATGCAGGATGTCGCAAAGAGATTGAAGGAAAAGCATTCCTTTAGCAGCGTGTCCCGCACACATAACAATCATAAATGAGCGAAAAATCCCAGAAACTGTCCTTTTTCGAAAAGGCAGGTTACAGCGCCGGCGACGCCGCGGCGAATTTCGTCTTCATGACGATGATTCTGTTCCAGGCCAGCTTCTACGTGGAAGTATTCGGCCTGACCCCGGGCCTGACTGCAACCCTCCTGCTGGTTTCACGATTGTGGGACGCATTTTTTGATCCGATCATGGGGGTTCTGGCCGACCGCACAAAAACCCGCTGGGGCCGGTTCCGTCCCTGGGTGCTCTGGACCTCGATTCCATGGACCGTGGTGATGGTGCTCGCCTATACGACGCCTCATTTCGGAAGGATCGAGAACATCATCTACGCCTTCGTCACCAACATCCTGCTGATGACCCTTTATTCTTCCAACAACATGCCTTACTCGGCGCTCGGCGGGGTCATGACGGGTGACGTTAATGAACGAGCCAAGCTCAATTCGTTCCGCTTCATCTCGGTCAACGTCGCCCAATTCATCGTCGGCGGCTTCACCCTGCCGTTGGTGGCCAAGTTCGCCGGGGCCGACCACAACAAGCAACGCGGTTGGTCCATCACGATGACCATTTGGGCGTCGGTGTGCCTGGTTCTCTTCCTGATTACTTTCTTTTCAACCAAGGAACGCATCGAGCCCATTTCCAAGGAAAAAACGCCCTGGAAGCAGGATTTTGCAGATCTCTTCAAGAACCGCCCCTGGTTTCTCATGTTCTTAATGACACTGACGCACTTCGCCATTTTAGCGCTCAGAGGCACCGCGCTCTACAACTACTACCACTATTACGCGGACAAGGGTTCCCTCTATGACTGGTTGAACAAGCTGGGGCTTACCACGGCGGCAGGCGCTCACTCGACCGGAATCCTTGAATACTTGGGCTATATTGTCCACGGCGATAGAGCGAACCTAGCTGGCTCCAACGTCGCCGATGTCGCCTACAGCCTCTTCAATATGCTGGGCACGAGCCTCACCGTTCTGGTCATCCTTCTTTCCCCGCCACTGGCCCGGCGATTCGGCAAGAAAGCCGTGGCCATAGTCGGCTTCGGGCTGTCCAGCATCAGCGCTGCGGCGTTCTATTTGCTGAAGCCGGATAATGTCGGCGGAATGATAGCCCTGACGATCCTGGGCACCATCGCTTACGCTCCAACGATTCCCTTGATCTGGGCCATCTATGCCGACGTGGCAGATTACTCCGAATGGAAAAACGGCCGGCGCGCCACCGGCGTCGTCTTCGCGACGATTTGCTTTGCCCTCAAAGCAGGCTTGAGCCTCGGCCAATCGGTATTCCTCTGGCTCATGGAGGCTTTCTATGGATATGATCCAAAGTTGGCGCCGACACCCGAAACCCTGGAGGGCTTCCGCATGTTTTCCAGCATCTTTGTCGGCATCCTCTTCGCGACCTGCACAGCCTTGTTGGTGGCCTATCCACTCAACAAACGGCTGACCATCCAGATCTCCGACGAATTGGCGGAGCGCCGGAGAAAATCCGCCCTGCAAACCCCGTTGCCTCAAACTTGATGAGAAATGATGCCGTTATTTCCTTTATTTGCCTGTTTGTGGGCTGCACCACGATGAGCTCTTCCGGTCAGGAAGCGCCCGCCTTGAAGGACGTCTTTAAAAAGGACTTTCTCCTCGGCGCGGCGATAAATGATTTGCACTTCTCCGAGCCTGCCGGCGTTAATTGCGAAGTGGCGCTGGTCGAGAAACACTTTAACACAATCACGCCGGAGAACGTCATGAAATGGGAAAGCATTCATCCCGCGCCGGATCATTATAATTGGGGGCCCGTGGATCGTTACGTGGAGTTTGGCGTCAAGAATAGGATGTTCATTATCGGCCACAATTTGGTCTGGCACCGCCAAACCCCCGCCTGGGTGTTTCAGGACGAGCACGGGAATCCACTCACCCGCGATGCCTTGTTGCAGCGAATGCACGACCACATTTTCGCGGTCGTGGGCCGTTACAAAGGCAAAATCGCCGGGTGGGATGTCGTGAACGAAGCGCTGGACGAGGACGGCGCTATGCGGCAATCGCCCTGGCTGCAGATCATCGGCGATGATTACCTGCTGAAAGCGTACCAATTTGCGCATGAAGCCGATCCAAACGCGCAGTTGTATTACAACGATTTTTCGCTGGAGAATGCGCCGAAACGCGCGGGCGCCCTCGCCTTGATGAAGAAACTCCAGGCACAAGGCGCGCCCATCGTGGGGATTGGGTTGCAGGGACATTTCAGGATGGATTGGCCCGCACTGGACGATGTGGATGAAACCATTCAAGCCTTTGCCGGCCTCGGTCTCAAAGTTATGATCACCGAGTTGGATGTAAGCGTGCTGCCGGCGCTCACCAGCAGATTGGACGCCGACATCAGCCCGGATTACCACCTGCGGCCGGAGGACAATCCTTACACCAACGGCCTGCCGGACGCTGCGCAACAAGCCCTGGCCGCCCGCTACGCCGGCCTGTTCAAGGTCTTTGTCAAACATCGGGGTCAAATTACCCGTGTCACTTTTTGGGGCGTGACGGATGCAAATTCCTGGCTGAACTACTGGCCGGTAAAGGGCCGGATAGACTATCCATTTCTGTTTGGCCGCGGGTGCGGGACAAAACCAGCCTTTGACGCCGTCGTTGCAGTCGGGCGCGCCACGGGGCAATAATTCCGCGGCCTGGTATTTGAGCGGGCCTAATCATAGGCTATAGTGGATGGGTATGACGGAGACAACATACGACGCCCTGGTGCTGGGTTGCGGACCGGGGGGGAGTAGCGCCGCTACGTTTCTGGCCAAGGCGGGCAAACGCGTCCTTGCCCTGGAAAAAGAGGTCTTCCCCCGCTTCCACATCGGCGAATCCCTGCTGCCATGCAACATGAGGATTTTCGAGGAGATGGGCGTGCTGCCGGCCTTGCGCGAAGCGGCATTTCCCATCAAATACGGCGCGCAGTTCCAACTCGGCAATGGCTCAAGCTGCGCGCGTTTTGTTTTTCGCGAGGGCCGGTTCAACTCCGCTCCGAACGCCATTCAGGTCGAGCGCGCCCTCCTCGATCATCTCTTGCTCAAGAACGCCCGCGCTTCCGGCGCCGACGTGCGCGAAGGCTGGACCGCCGGCCGGTTTGAGATCGATGATGGCGGAGTCAAGGTCGAGGCGCGCGACCCGGCGGGAAACCCGCACTGCTTTCGCGCCTCGTTTCTGATCGATGCCACCGGGCGCAGCAACCTGACCGGCAATCAGGAGAATTTGCGGGAACTCCATCCCAAATGGAAAAAGCTGGCCGTCTTCGGCCACTTTGAAAATGTGGCCCTCGATTCTGGCGAAGCCCGAAGCGACACCATCATTGTGCGCCTGGAAAACAAATGGTTTTGGATCATCCCCATTTCGGCGCAGAAAACCAGCGTCGGCATTGTGTTTGACAAGGACGAGTTCACCCAGTCCGCCGGCGCGCCGCAGGAGATCTTTCAACGCTGGGTGGAATCCACTCCGGCGGTGAAAAGGCGCATGAAGGACGCCCGGCTGGCGGGCGCCATCCAAACGACGAGTGATTTCAGTTATTACAACCGCCGTTTGGCGGGGCATCGCCTGTTGCGGGTGGGGGATGCGGCGGGTTTCATGGACCCCATCTTTTCGGCGGGGGTTTATCTGGCCAGTTGGTCGGGCAAACTGGCGGCGGAAACGGTCATCAAATCGCTCGAAAACGGCAAATCGCGCGAGGCCCTCTTCGCCAAATACGAAAAGCGCATCCGCCGGGGCTTGAGGTTTTACTGGCGCGTGGTGGAGCAATATTACACCACCCCGTTCATGGAATTATTTCTGCGGCCCAGCAATCATCTCGACCTAGGTTCCGCCGTCAACGCCGTGCTGGCCGGGGAACTGGAAGGCGGATGGTCCCTGCGCTGGCGCTTGGAGTATTTCTTCCTGCTCGTCAAAGTCCAGCGCCACTTCAGGATCGTGCCGCCCATCTTCTTCGGGCCTCGGGCGCGGAAGCTCAACCCCATCCCCCGCCCGCAAAAGATTTGAATTCCCGTTTTCAATCCATCGCTTCCGCGCGCCTGTCATGCCTTCTTCTTTCAGGCGTTGCACTCCTTGCGCTGGTCCTCTGCGTTTCGTGCCGCACGCCCCCTCCTCTGCCGCCTGCTGATTTTTCCTTCCCCGGCTGGCGCTTGCAACAAGGCCAGGCTGTCTGGAAGCCGTCCAATGGCCGGCCCGAACTAGCCGGCGATCTGTTGCTGGCGACAAACGCCCGCGGCAGCTATTTGGTCCAGTTCTCCAAAACTCCTTTTACACTGGCCACAGCACAGGTGGCGGATGGCGCATGGCAGATTGAATTCGGAGACGGGCGGCATTCATGGCGTGGCTGGGGAGCGCCGCCGGCGCGGTTCGCCTGGTTCCAACTGCCTGGCGCGCTCGGCGGTGCGGAACCGGCCCTCCCCTGGAAATTCACGCGCAAGCCGGACAATTCCTGGCGGCTGGAGAACCGGCGCACAGGCGAGGTTTTGGAGGGCGTCTTTTTTCCATGAAACACGGGTGGTTTCGCTGGTGGTGGGCCTTGCTGCTCGTTCCGATGGCGGCGGGTTTGGCCAGGCTGCATTTCGACGCCGACGTGCTGAGTTTGCTTCCCTCAAGCATTCCGGCTGTGCAGGGGCTTAAAATCTACCAGCAACATTTTGCCAATGCGCGACAACTCATCATTACCGTGCGCGCGTCCGACGCCGACACTGCAAAGTCAGCCGCCCAATCCATCGTCGCGAAGCTGCGTCAGGAAACGAATCTCGTGGCCGACGCCACCTGGCAACCGCCCTGGCTCGAGCATCCCGAACAAATGGCGGAATTGATCGGTTATCTTTGGCTCAATCAACCGCCGGAAGTTTTCAGCCGGCTGGCGCTCACTCTGGCTGAAACCAATCTGGCCGGCGTCCTCATCGCCACGCGCGAAAGTCTGGCCACCACCCTTTCCCCCGCCGATATGGCCCAATTGAGCTACGACCCGTTTGTGCTGACACGATTGCCGCCGGCCGTCGCGGACGCCGCGCCCGGATTCGGACAAGGACAAGGCATGTTCGCCTCCTCCGACGGCACGTTCCGCATTATCTTCGTCAAGGCGGCCAGCGACTTGGACGGCTACCGCGAATGCATCGCATGGCTCGATGCGGTGCAAGCCGTTGCGCAAAACTCGCTGTCTCCGTCGAGCCACGTCCAACTCGGTTATACGGGCCGTCCAGCGTTCGTCGCGGAAATCTCCGCCGGCATGAAACACGACGTCATCCTGTCAGTGGGCGGCACAGCCCTCATCATTGCCATTTTGTTTTGGATGGCGCACCGGCGCTGGAAGCCGATGTTGTGGCTGCTGACTTTGCTCGCGCTGATTTTGGGAGGCACGCTCGCGCTGGGCGGCTTGATTCTCGGCGCAATTAACGTCGTCAGCATGGGCTTTGCGGCCATCCTGCTCGGCCTCGCGGTGGATTATGCGGTGGTGCATTACCAGGAAGCGCTGGCTTATCCGGACCTTTCCGTGCCGGAAATCCGCCGCGCCATTGCGCCGAGCATATTTTGGGCCGCCGCCACCACCATCTCGGCGTTTTTGGCGCTGAACTTCGGCGGTCTGCCCGGTCTGGCCCAACTCGGATCGCTCGTCGCCATCGGCATCGCTCTTTCGGCTCTGGTGATGATCCTGGCGTTTTTGCCGCCCCTGTTTCCCGACCGAATGGTCCCGCGCGCCCCTCGTCCCTCCGACGTAAAGGCGAAGCACGCCGCGAAAGCGCTGAATCCGTTGCGCGCAAAACTGGTTTTCGCCGTCACCGGCGCGTTGATTGTGTTTTCTGCCGCCGTCCTGTCTTTCGGCTGGCCCAAAATGGATGCGAGCAGCCGCGCCATGGAACCCCGCCATAGTCAAGCGTACGCCGCGCTCGAAGCTGTTCAGAAAAATCTCAGCCAAAACCAGGAGCCTCTCTGGCTGGTGGTTTCCGGCCGCGATGAAGCCGAAGTCGCCCGCCGGCTCGCCGCCATAAAGCCGGCGCTGGACAACGCGGTCTCCAGGCATTTGCTGACCGGCTTCACCCTGCCCGACGCGCTCTGGCCGCGGCCGGATATGCAGTCGGCCAACCGCGCCATGGCCCGGCGACTGGCGGGCGAAGCGGACGCAATGAGGATGGCAGCGCTGGCCAATGGATTCACCGGCGACGCCCTCGTCTTGAGTGGGAAAATCCTGGAGACGTGGCGGCTGGCTGCGGCCACAACCAATGTCGTTTGGCCAACAAACGCCGCCAGCCAATGGATTTTTGAGAAAATCGCCGCCCATGATCCCCAGGGCTTTTTCGCGGCGGGATTTCTTTACCCGGCTCCGGGCGCTGTAGATGTTGCGGCGCTTGCCCGCGCCGGCGGCCCGCTCACGGCGGAAGGGGTCCAGCTTTCGAGCTGGAGCCTGCTCGGGCAGGCGGTGCTGGATGTCGTCAAACATAATATGTGGAAGATGCTTCCGCCCATGGCCGCCCTGGTGCTGCTTTCCCTCTGGCTGGCCTTTGGGCGCATGGCGGAGATTTGTCTCAGCCTGGGCGTTTTGTTGTTGAGCGGATTTTGCCTCCTGGCGGTGATGAAACTGGCGGGCTGGTCGTGGAACGTGCTCAATCTCATGGCCTTGCCGCTGTTGTTGGGAACGGGCGTGGACTACAGCCTATTCATGCAACTAGCGCTACGGCGCCACGGCGGCAGCCTGGAAGCAGCCCGCCGCTCCGTGGGGCGCGCTTTGTTGCTCTGTGGCGGCGCCGCTGTGGCGGCCTTTGCTTCGCTGGGCTTCTCCAGCAACGCCGGCATGTCCAGTTTGGGACGAGTTTGCGCCGCCGGTCTGGCGTGCAACATGTTGATCTCGATTTTTTTGCTGCCGGTTTGGTGGAAAGTCGTGGACGCTCGGAAGCAGGACACAACCGCGCCTGAGTCGCCGTTGCCTTCCCAGCTTTACAGAGGTGTGGTTTGGAAAATGGGCCTGGCTCTGGCCCGTCACCTTCCCGCCGGCGCGGGACGCTCCCTCGCCAGATGCGGCGCGGCGATTTACTGGGGGCTGGCCGCTCATCGCCGCGACGTTGTGATTCAAAATTTGCGGCCCGTGGTGAAGGACGACGCCGCGGCTGCCCGCGCCGCCCGCGCTCTCTTCACCCAGTTTGCCCTCAAAATCGCCGATCTCTGGCGTTACGAAAGCGGCGTGCCCCTGGAAAGCTGGGTGATGCGGTGGAAAGGATGGGAAGTTTACAGCGCCGCCATGGGGCGTGGACGGGGCGTCCTGCTCGTCACGCCGCATTTGGGCAATTGGGAAATGGGCGGCGCTTTTCTCCCCCGCAAGGGCTTCAAATTGCTCGTCTTGACACAGCCCGAACCCGATCCGCGCCTCACGGCATTGCGCCAGGCCGCGCGCGCGTCCCGGGGCGTCGAAACCATCGTGGTGGGCGAAGATGCCTTCGCCTTCATTGAGATTGTCAAACGCCTCCAGCAGGGCGCCACGGTGGCGTTGCTCATGGACCGCCCCTCCCCCAGCACCGCCGTCACCGTCAATTTGTTTCGCCGGCCTTTTTCCGCTTCCATTGCCGCGGCTGAATTGGCGCGCGCATCCGGCTGCGCCATCCTGCCCGCCTGCATTGTGCGGACGAATGAAGGTTACGCGGGGGAAATCCAACCGGAAATTCCTTATGATCGGGCCACGATCGGCAGCCGGGCCGCGCGCATCCAGTTGACGCAGGAAATCATGCGTGTCTTTGAACCCGCCATCGAGCATCATATCACCCAATGGTACCATTTCGTTTCCATCTGGCCGGCGTCGTCCAACGACGCCTGACGCGCGCTTGCGTCATTGGCGTTGCGGCCCTGTGCCCTCTGGCGGGGTCGAATCTGCGCGCCGCGGACACCAACGTTGTCATGGAGCGCTGGTTCGCGGCCCAGGTCGCCGTTCACAGCTTGTCCGCGGACTTCGTGCAAACACGCGCGCTCAAGACCCTCGTGCAACCGCTGACCGCCCCCGGCCGCTTGTGGTTTGAGCCGCCCAACCAATTTCACTGGGAGCTGGGCCGGCCGCCGCAGACCATCGCCTTGCGGCACGCGGACGAAATGTTCGTCATTTATCCACGGCTCAAACGCGCCGAGCATTATCCCCTGGGCGCAGCCGCGCCGCGCGAGTGGCGTGATGCCATGTCGCTTTTGGACGCCGGTTTCCCGGGCACGCGCGCGGAATTCGACGCGCAATTCCAGCTCCAATCCCTCGTGGAAACCAACGGAACATGGTTGCTGGCCCTTCAGCCGCGCAGCGCCGGCGCGCGCGAGATGATGCCCGAAATGCGCGTGATGCTGGCCACCAATGATTTTTTCCTCGCCGGAACAGAGTTGATCTTTGCGGATGGTTCGCGCATGCGGAATGACTTCACCAACATCGTGATCAACGCGCCCCTGGACGAAAAGCTGTTCCGATGGACCGCGCCCGCGGATTTCACAGTCACCGAGCCTTTTGCCAAATGAATCCCGGCCACTCAGGTCAAAACGGACTTGAATTCCTACCCCATGGGCCGGAGTTTCGCTTCCTGGACAAGGTTTCGAGCCTGACGCCGGGCCGGGAAGGCGCGGGCCAATATCGCGTCCGCGGCGACGAGCCGTTCCTGCGCGGACATTTTCCCGGCGACCCGATTTTTCCCGGCGTGCTGCTCGTCGAGGCGGCGGCCCAACTCGCCGGGGTGGTGGCGCAAAGCGATCCGGTCATTCCTCCGCTGGCGGGTTTGAAACTGGCGGCGTTGCGCGGGGTGAAAATTTCCGGCGCGGCCCGGCCGGGAGACGTTGTGCAACTGGAGGCGCGCGTCATCGGGCGGCTGGGCAATTTGATCCAGGCCGAAGCCAGCGGACGCGTCGATGGCAAGCTGGTGCTGCAGGCACAATTGACACTGAGCGGCGATGTCAACCCATGAATTGCGCCCGGCATTCCGCGCGGGAAATTTTTCCGCGCGGGCTGACGGGGAGCGACTCGAGGATACGCCACCGGCGCGGCACCTGCCACGACGGCAACGCGCCCAAAAGAAACTGTCTTAAATCGGCTTCGCCCGAGGTGGATGCCACCAGCGCTACAATCATCTCCGTCCGCGAGGAGTCGCCCTCGGGCGCGCCAAACACCACGCAATCGCGCACCAATGGATGCAACAGCAGTGCCCGCTCGATTGTCTCCGGCGACACTTTGCGTCCAGCCACGTTGATCTGGTCCCCTGCGCGGCCCCGCAGAAAGACAAGCCCATCGTTAAGTTCGGCCAGATCGCTCGATTGAAAGCGCCCGGCGCTCAGCGATGCCGATTCACGGGGCCAATAGGTTTGACCCACGGCCCTGCTGCAAACCGTCAAACAGCCTTCGTCGTTCAGAGACAGGCTCACGCCCGGCAGAGGCGCCCCAACCAAGGAGGCCTCCGTCCGCGGCGCCGCTCCCGCATCGTAGGCGACGCCGCCGCATTCGGACGCGCCGTAAAAATTGTGAATTTTGATTCCACTCGCTGCGTACACCGATTGCTCCAAATTGAGCGGGAGCGGCGCGCCGGCGGAAATGGCCAGCCGCACTTGGGCGGGAATGGCAGCGACTTCGTTCCAAGCCCGCCACAAAGCAGGCACGGCCGCCAGGGTCACGCCGGGCTCCTGCGACGCTGCCCCGCGGATGATTTCCGGCAAAGGCGCCGGTGCGAGAATCAGCGGTATGCCATGCAGCATCAGCGGCAGCACCAAATTGGAAAATCCGTAGGAATGCGCCAGCGAAATCACGCCCAGATTCGGCCAATCGGGGCGCAACCCCATCGCGGAAACGATTTGCGCAGCGTCGGCGGCAAGTTGCTCCCCGGTGAAAGCTATCAGCCGCGCCGTGTCGGTCGTGCCGGAGGTCAATTTCAGATGCGCGCACCCTTCTCCCGGAGACACAACGTCCGGTGGGGTTTGCCCCGATTCGAGCGGGCACGCGATTTTCCCCGCCCGCCATGCCGATAACAGCGACAGAATGAACTCGGGCGAATGGCCTTGCGGACAGACGATTTTTCCAGCGTCCGTCGGCTGAACCTCGCCAGCGGCGAATAATTGCGCGAAGGTCCACCGCCGGTTGGAGGCAAGATCGCGCAAGGCAAGGTCGTTGCGCCTCGCCTTCACCGTTTCATGCCAGCGTTCGTAAAGCATTGCCAAGGGGACTAATACAACCCTAATTTGTCGCGCAAGCCAATTGCTTATGCCGAATAATTGCCAGGCCACCGCGCCGCGCCGATTTGAGTTCGGGCGGGACAGCTTCGCCTTTGAAAACGAGACGTTCTGGGAATATCATTTTGACGACGTCTCGGGAAAAACCAGTTTCAGCCCGCGCGTGCCGAAACCGTCCTACGCGCACCGTTGTTTCGTATTGACACGCGCGGCCCGCCAGTTTCTTTATCACGCCCGTTTTGACGCGGGCCGAAGCGCGCCCGATGACCCAACGAGCCGCCGCCTCATCCGCGAAGTCGTGGCGCGCAATCCGCGCCAGCCCTGCCCGCCCGATCGACAAATCGTCATCCCCGGCTATGCGAGCCTGCGGCAATTCAGCACGGCGCGCGCTCCGTTGTTGAAAGCCGAATGCGGCGGCGCATGGCGATCCTACGTATTGCGAAGCCATTGGCGGATGGTGTTCCCGATTTCCCGCGCCCACCAGGCTCGCACCGCCGCGTCTTTGTTCGCCGCGCTCAAACAGAATGTTCCACCGATCATTCACCTGGTGAAGTTTTCATCCCTCACCATCAATCACAGTATGATTCTGTTCGACGCGGCGGTAACCAGCCGCGGCATTGATTTCAAGGCCTGCGACCCAAACAATACCACCCAGCCGGCGATGTTGTCGTTCGACCACAAAGCCAGGAACTTTTCCTTGCCACGGAATCATTATTGGGCCGGCGGTGTATTGGATATTATTGAAATTTATCGGACTTGGTTGATGTAGGCCGCCGGAACGCGAGGCCGAAAAAGAGCAGACCGCACGCGTTAATACCGCAGATATATCCAATTTTGTAGCCGCGTCCGGAGTTGTCCGGCGCATAAATGGGCACGTCCTTTCCGATGAGAAGGGTGGGCAGCGCAATCGGCATCAGCGCGCCATGCAAGACGCCGTATTTGAAGTCAGCAGTGTGGCTTTTTGGAAAAGCCCACGGCGAAGCCCAGCCGTAAAACCACCCGAACACCACCGTGACCACCGCCAGTGTCAACGCCTTGCGCAGCAGATGCCGCCTAAACTTGCCGGCAGGTTGGGTTGGAGGCGGGGTGTCCATGGTTACTGGCTAAATGCCGACTGCGCCGTCCACCAGCGCAACCAGCGCCACGTGTCAATCAATGGGCTGATATTGCTCCGGTTCGATTCGTAAATGACCTCGATGGGCACGAACTCGACCACCTGCCTCGCCGCGAGAAAGGCGAGCAGCGTCTCCGATTCGATTTCAAACCGGCGACCGCCCAGCGGCAGCGCGGCCAGCGTTTCCAGATGCGCCAGGCGGAAGCCGCACTGGGAATCTGGCAGCCACGCGCCCGCCAGCCCCGAGAGCCGCCGGCTCATCCAGCGGTTTACTTGGCGGCGCAGCCACGGCATTCCAGCGGCGTTCCCCATGCGGTCGCCCACCACCAGCGTTGCGCCCGTTGTCCCAGCGCAGGCAAAGAATTTCGGGATGTCGTCCGGCCCATGCTGGCCGTCCCCATCCATCATCAGCGCCCAGGTGAAACCCAGTTGGCTCGCATGCCGCCAGCCTGCTCGCAACGCGCAGCCTTTGCCGCCATTGCGCCTCTGCCGAATGACTTCCGCGCCCGCGGCATTAGCTCGACCGCCGGTGCCGTCGGTGGACCCGTCGTCCACCACGATGATGCAGGGCAAATATCGGCGGACTTCAGTGACGACTGCTTCGACGTGCGGCGCTTCGTTAAAGCACGGAATCACCGCGGCGCAATGATGGGTCCAATCCATGAGATTAATGAAAGTAGCCGCCCCGGAGCTTTTGGAAAGTAAGAATTAGGAAGGCAGAAGGAAGAATTCGAGCAGAGGGTTGGCTGTTTCCGAGATTTCTTAATTCATACTTCTTACTTGACCACGCGCGCGCCGCACTCTAAGCACTGACCATGAAAATTTGCCTCTTTGGCATCACCAGCATCCCGGCGGGCAACCACAACATCAAGGACCCCCGCCTGGACCAGGCGCATCAAATGGTTGAGGCGCAGAAAAAGTCTTACGCGCAAGTGGTTCTCGCCAGCGACAAGGAACTGGCAGTCTGCGATGCCATTCTCACCAGCCGCGCCGCCTTGAGCGACCTGCTGATGAAGGACTTGGATTTTGTCGAGACCCGGCTCGGACGGGATGCGGGCGAGGCGGAAAAGAAAGTGCTGCAAAAAATGGCCGAAGGGCTGGTCAGCGAAACGCCTGTCTCGAAGCTGGGATTGACCGCGGAGGATCTGGCGGCGGTTTCAGCGCACGCTTTTGTCACCAACCGCCCCGTGGTCGTGGCGGAGGAGGCGGAATTGGCGGTCCCGGACGCCTTGCTGCTGCGGGCCTTCGCCGAAAGTGGCTACATTTCCTTCCTGACCGTCGGCGGCAAGGAGAATCGCGCCTGGCCCATTCGCGCCGGCACGACGGCCTGGGAAGCGGCCGGCTCCGTCCACACCGACATGCAGAAAGGCTTCATCCGGGCCGAGGTCATCAGCTTCGCTGACTTCGCGGAAGCAGGCGGGGAGACGCAAGCCAAGCGCGCCGGCAAAGTCCGGCTGGAATTGAAGACTTACGTGGTGCAGGACTACGATGTAGTGAATTTCCGGTTTAACAAATAAACCGACGGCAAAAGCGCGGTTTATTTTGGCTGCCCCGCCTCGATCTGGTCGAAAAATGGGCCAAGCCGTTTTTGGGCATACTTGGAGGAGGTTATCATCATCGCGAAAAACAGCGGCACCAGAACCAGCAGCAAGGCCGCGCTCCACCAGTGATGAGGGCGGAACCGTTTCACCTCGGGCGCATAGGCAAGCAACCCCAGCACCGCCGCCAGCACTCCCACGGCATCCATGCTGGCGCGCTGCCAATAAGTTGAGCCGTCCAGCCGAACCCACATTCCGAATTCGTCAAAAGTCAGCGCCAGTCCAATCCCGTAAGTGACAGCGCAGACCTTCAAGGTCCGCCCCGTTGGATCACGAAATAGCAGAAAAGCGCCTACTGCCACCAGCAGGAAAATGCCGTAATTCAGATGATGAATATGGCTTCCTCCCAAGTGCAAATACAGGTCCGGAATCCTGTGGTCCATGATGAGATAGACCGTGAGGCGCGCCGCGATGAACATGACCAAAAACGAAAACAGGACCAGCCGGGCCATGTGCTCTTCATCAGGATGGCCTTCCCGAAAGGAATTGGGTGCGTTTTTTTCTATGCCCCATTTTTGCGCCAATCCCGTTCCCAACGCAATTCTTTCACTCAACTTTAATCGTGTATTGCAGCATGACGAAATCTCGATCCACGATCTTGGCCGAACGAAGTTTCAGACTGGCCGCCTCCCGCGTGGTGTAACCCGCTTCCGCATCAAAAACCGTCGGGACTCCCGTCGCCCCATCCGCAACCGGGCAAACCAACAGTCGCAACTCATCAATCAAACCCGCTTTCAGAAACGAGCCATTCACGCCACCGCCGCCCTGCAACGTCAGGCGTTTGATCGGAAACTTCGCGGCCAGTTTGTTCAGCGCCGCTCTCAGATCGAGCGACGTCTTTCCGCCGAAAATGTAGGACACGTTTTTCGAGCGCAGATAGTCCAGGTAATCGCCCGAAACCTGTTCGGTCAGGACGGAGATGACATGCTCGGTATCGACCATGTTGGATTCCCAATTCAGCTTCCCGTGCGGATCAATGGCAATCGCGAATGTTTTCATACTGTATTTGCCGACGAAATCTCCCTTGGGAACGTCAAATTTGCCGGGACGCTTGCGGCGGGGCTTTTTGCTGGAAAATTCCTCCATCGTGATCCGGCCTACGATCCAGCCGTCCGTCTTGATTTTGGCGGCATGCTCCTCATAAATCCTCCCCGGGTTCTTCAATGGCCAGTTGTTCTGTTTGATGCGCCCATCCACCGAGCTCATCATGAAGCAAATAATGTACGGTTTCATAAAAGCGTTCCGCACATGTCAACATTTTCATAATCCTCAATCAAGCTCAGTTTACGAGGAGAACGAAAAGAAAGTTGCCTCATGGGCCCTCCTATTGTTAATTACGCCGTGCAGTCACACGGTTATTTGCCGAATGAAACCGATCTGGAGGCCCGCGGAACCATCCAGGCGGAGCTGCACGCCGCCGCCGCACAAGCCAGGCAGGCCGTCTTTGGCCGGAACGTTTTTGTGCGCGCCGTTGTCGAGATTTCAAATTTTTGCCGCGAAAATTGCGCCTATTGCGGCATGCGCCGTGACAACCGCACCCTGCATCGTTTCCGCGCCCGCCACGAGCAAATTGCCGAACTACTCGTCCATCACCTCCCCCCCAGCGTTACGGACGTTAATATCCAAAGCGGCGAGGACCCGCCGGTGGTGCGTGAAGCCGTGTTGCCGTTGCTGGAAACGCTCCGCCGCGAAACGTCCCTCGGCGTCAGCCTTTGTCTCGGCACCTTGACGCCGCAACTGTACGACGCGTTGCAGGAGGCCGGCGCCGCCCTTTACATTATGAAGTTCGAAGCCGGCGATGCCCGCCGCTATAACGCCGTCCACGCCCCCGGCTCGCTCCCGGAACGGCTGCGCCACATCCGCATGCTGGCCACGCGTGGGTGGTTTGTCAGCTCGGGCGCCATCGCCGGCCTCCCCGGCCAGACCGCGCGCGATTTGGCCGCCGATTTGCAATTGGCCGGCTCCCTGCCCCTGCATGGATGCAGCCTCAGCCCCTTCATCCCCGGCGACGATACGCCCCTGGCCAACGCCCCGGCGGCCCCGCCCGATTGGACTTTCAACGGCATTGCGGCTTTGAGATTGATGCGGCCGCGATGGGTAATTCCCGCCGTCAGCGCGCTCAATCTCGTTGAAGGGGACGGCTACCGTCGCGGCTTGCGCGCCGGGGCGAATCTGGTCACCATCAATTTAACGCCGGACGGAATGCGCGAAGATTACATCATTTATAAACGGGAGCGTTTCATCATGACGGAGGAGCGCGTGCTCGCCGCCATCGAGGCGGAGGGCTTGACTCCATCCCGGCAGGGCTTGGCGGACTATTACCGGAACGGCATGGCCAGCCCCACCACCACGGAACGCGCGTCCGTGACCGGTTGAGGTTGGCCATGGCAAGCAGGATTCTCCTCATCAACGCCAATCGGTGCTCAACACCCGATCCGGTATTTCCGCTCGGTCTCGCACATATCAACGCTGCCTTGCGGCGGGCCGGTCACGAAACGCGGCTGTTTGACCTTCTCGCCGATCCTCGGCCGCTTGAGGAAGTGTTGCGGCGCGATCAGCCTGATATCGTCGGCATCTCCCTTCGCAATATTGACAACATACTCGTCCGGCAACAGGAAATTTACTTTGCCGATTTGCCGGCGCTGAGTGACGCCGTCCGCCGTGCCCATCCATGCACCGTGGTTATCGGCGGCAGCGGCTATTCAATTTATCCCGAAAGATTGCTCGAACTCAGCGGCGCCGACTTTGGCATTCAGGGCGAAGGAGAGGCCAGTTTCGTCGCGCTTCTGACGGCGCTGAGTAACGGCGGCGGGTATGCGTCCATCCCCGGTCTGGTTTACCGTCACGGCCGGCAGATTGTTGCCAATCCGCAGCAACCCTTCGGATCGCAAGCCGCATTGGAAACTGCCGACCGCCCGCCGGCAGTCGCCAACTTTTACCTGACAAACAGCGGCATGTTGAACGTGCAAACGCAACGAGGCTGTGCCCATGACTGCGCTTACTGCGCTTACCCGCTGATCGAGGGACGCTTGCATCGCCGGCGCGACCCGGAAGCGGTCGCCGGGGAGTTCGAGCAGCTTCGGGGGATGGGCGCGAAATACGCTTTTATAGTTGACTCAGTTTTCAACACGTCGGAGCGCCACGTCGTCGAAACCTGCGAAGCAATCGTGCGCCGGGGCGTCGAGCTCAGTTGGGGCTGCTTCCTGCGTCCGCAATCACTGACCCGGGACATGATGCGGCTGATGGCGCGGGCAGGTTTGACCCACATCGAGTTTGGCTCCGACAGTTTTTGCGACACGGTCTTGGAGCAGTACACCAAGCGCCTCGCTTTCGATGACATCGCCCGGTCGAGTGAGTTGGCCCGACAGGCGGGAATCGAGCATTGCCACTACCTGATCTGCGGCGGGCCGGGTGAAACGCTGGAGACACTCGAAACCAGCTTTCAAAACTCCAGACATCTGGCTGGCGCGATAGTGCTGGCAGTGATGGGCATGCGAATCTTCCCCGGCACTGCACTCGCCCAGCGGGCGGCGCGTGACGGCCACATCGCGCCCAACGCCGATCTGCTGGCCCCGGCGTACTACTTTGCGGCCGGCTTGGACGAAGCGATCATCTTTAAGCGGCTGCGCGAGTTTGCCTGCCGCGCTCCCAACTGGATCGTTGGCGATCCGCCTCCCGGATTCGCAAATATTGTCGCGCGCCTCCGCCGGCGCGGCGTCGTTGGTCCACTGTGGAGTTATTTTGCAATGTTGCAACGTCTCATGCCGCAGGGCGCGACTAATTGACCCATGCCGTTCCCACTGCCTCAAGCACCCCGGCCGCGACGCGTTGTCGTCACCGGCGCGGGCATCATCACCGCCTTCGGCGCGGGCTGGAAAATCAATGCCGAGGGCTTCCGCGCCGGCCGCTCCGCGCTGCGGCCGGTGACACTGTTCGACGTATCGCGCCAGAGATGCAAAATGGCCGCTGAAATAGACTTGACAGAAGACCTGCCCCCCACCAGGCTGTCACGCGGGGAAATTCGGCGGCTCCATCGCGCCGCGCGCTTGCTCCTGCTGGCCGGGCACGAAGCCTGGTCGCAATCGGGCTGGAAGCCGCGGGACGGCCTGCCCGTGGTGCTGGGCACCACCAGCGGCGAAATGAGCCTCGGCCAGGAGTATCTCCTCCAGGCACTGCGCTCCCCCCATTGCTTCAAACGCCAGCCCACGCGCGTGGCGCATTATCTGGTCCAGCAGCAAGGCATCACCCTCTCCCGTGCGCTCGGCTTCGAAGGCTGCCTCACCACCATCTCCAATGCCTGCGCTTCCGGCGCGAACGCCATTGGCCACGCCTGGGATATCGTGCGCGAGGGCCGCGCTGAATGTGCGTTGACAGGCGGTTATGACGCCCTCTGCCATCTGACTTTCGCCGGTTTTGATTCCCTGCAAGCGCTTTCCCCCTCACCCTGCCGCCCCTTTGACGCGCGCCGCGATGGTTTATCATTGGGCGAAGGCGCTGCGGTTCTGGCCTTGGAGAGCCTGGCCCGCGCCCAGGGGCGCGGCGCGGAAATCCTCGGCGAAATCATCGGCTACGGAGCGACCACGGACACCCATCATCTCACCCAGCCCCATCCGGAGGGACGGGCGGCCCTGGCTGCCATGAAAGCCGCTTGTATCGGCGCGGGCGTCACGCCGGATCAAATTGATTATGTGAACGCGCACGGCACGGCCACGCCGCAAAATGACGCCTCTGAAGCCGCGGCCATCAATGCCTGGGCCGGCCCGCGCGCCGCGTCCCTGCCGGTCAGCTCCACCAAAGCCGGCGTGGGCCACCTGCTGGGCGCGGCGGGCGCAGTCGAAGCCGCCGTTTGCCTGATGGCGTTGCGCGGCCAATGGTTCCCCCCGCAGGCTTCGCTTGACACGCCCGACCCGGCCTGCTTTTTTCCCATTGTGCGCCGGCCCGCCAATGCGAAAATAAACATCGCGCTGTCCAATTCCTTCGGCTTCGGGGGCGCAAACGCCACGCTCATTTTTCGGAGGTGGTCATGAGCCGCGTATTTGTGCATGGGCAGGGAGCCGTCTCCCCCGCTGGTTGGGGCGTGCCAGCCTTGCGCGCCTGTTTGGAACAGGGCCGTCCCCTGCCTGTTCAATCCGTCCCGCGCCCCGGCTGGGACAAGCCGCTGCCGGTCCGAGCCGTTCCGCCGCCCCCGGCCAGGCCCGCCTTTCTTGCCCATGCCCGCTTGCGCCGCGCCAGCCCCATGGCGCATCACGTTGTCGGCGCGGCTCTCGAAGCCCTCGGCGGCGATGAGGCCCTCGTCAGTTCCGGCGCATTGCGGCTGGGCATTGTGAGCTGCACCATGACCGGCGGCCTCTCTTATTCGCGGCGGTTTTATCAGGAAGTCATGCAGGACCCTGCCCAAGCCAGCCCGCTGCTTTTTTCCGAAACGGTCTTTAACGCCCCCGCCAGCCACCTGGCCGCCTATCTGGACACTTCGATAGTCAATTATACGCTGGTCGGCGACGCCGGGGCCTTTTTGCAGGGCCTTGCCATCGCCGCGCAATGGCTGGAGGACGGAGTCGCCGACGCCTGTCTCGTCATCGGCGCGGAGGAGTCCGATTGGACCGCCGCCGATGCCTTGCGCTTGTTTGAGCGCCATTCGGTTCACACCGCAGGCGCGGGGGCGCTTTATCTTAAAGCGCAACCCCCTGCGACCGCACCGGTGGAATTGGCGGTCGTGACCGATTCGTTTACCTCGACGTGCGCTACGGACTGCGGGGAAGCCGCGCGGCGGATGCGCGCCCAATTGCCCGTCGGCGCACCGACTGAACTGCTTTGCTCCAACGAAAGCGACAACGTCGCCTGGAGCGGCTGGAGCGGCGGCTTCTTGACACCGAAACCGGTTTTGGGCGAAGCTTTCGCTGCACTGGCTGCCTGGCAATGCGCCGCCGCGTGCGATGCCATTGAACAAGATCATTACGAAGCCGCCAACGTCAGCATCACCGGCGCGCGCCGCCAGACCATCGTGGCGCGCTTTGTCAAACCGAAATATCCAACAACCGAATCAGGCCAGCCGTCATGAACACATCCCCAGAACTTAAAACCCAGATCAAATCCCTGCTCGTCCAGGACCTGATGCTCCAGATCACCCCGGAGGAAATTGGCGACGACCAGCCTCTCTTCGGCCCGGGCAGCCTGGGGCTGGACTCCGTGGACGCCCTGCAACTGGTCGTGGCCCTGGACAAGAATTACGGCCTGAAAATACCGGACGCCGCCGTGGCGCGGAAAATCCTGGGAACAGTCAATAATATCGCCGAGGCGGTTTCAGCCCATCAGGCCGGGCGCAAGTAGCCTTGTCGGCGCGATGCATTTCACGCCGGCTTGGCCGCCGGAACTTTTGCCTCCAATGCCAGCGCGCCGGTCGGGCAATGACGCACGCACTCCTCCGCTACCGTCCTCAATCCCTCTTCAATCGCTCGATCGAACGGCGCCGCCACCTGCATGTCGAAGCCGCGCCCGACAAAAGTCAGGCCTAGCGGTTCGGCGGCCATTTCGGCCAGCTTCACACAAATTCCACAGAGAATGCATTTGCCCGGCTCGAAAATGACGCCGCCAGGCTGAATCTGACGCTCGAAGGGCCGGCGCTTCGCCCGGTAGCGGCTGGCGTCCGCGCCATAGACCTGCGCGTAATGTTGCAAAAGGCAGTTGCCCGACGACACGCAGTCGCAATGCAGGCATCGCGATGCCTCCGTCATCGCCTGGTCGCGGCCGGCTGCCGAGCAAGCGGCGCACGCCATGCGGTGCTCCTGGCTGGCCGAACGGAGGAATTCCCGCAATTCGCCCGGCTGCAACCGGCCCATCACGCTGGAAAAGGGTTTCTCGGGGCGGCGCGGCGGCTGGCCCAGCAGATAGCGGTGGACGCACTCCGCCGCCGCCCGGCCCTCGGCCATGGCCCGTATAATTTGCTTGACAGGCTTGACGCATGCTCCGGCGGCAAAAACATTGGGCGAACCGGCGCGGCAGGTGGACGGGTCGGCCTTGATCACCACGCCGCCGAGCGGCACCCCGAATTTCCCGCCGTCGCCTTCGGCCAATTCGCCCACCGTGATCAGGATGGCGTCGAACCCGCGCTGCAAACCTTCCAGCGTCGTTTGATTCCCCAGTTCGATGCCCATTTTGAAAATAATTCCCATCCCCGCCAGCAGCTCCAGTTCCGCTTCGAGGACCGTGGTGGGCAATTCAACCTCCGCCACGTCGCGCAACCGCCCGCCGGGTTTGGCATTGCGGTCGATAACCGTCACGGCATGGCCGTGCCGCGCCAGATCATGCGCCGCCGTCAGCCCGGCTGGCCCGGCCCCAACCACCACGACGGACTGCCGGGTGGAAGAGGAGCGTTCCGACGGGCGCATTCCGTCCCGCTTTGATTTCTGTTCGTGCTCAGTCAAGAATCGTTCCATGTCGCGGATCGCCGCCGGTTCGTCGAAATGGCCGCGCCGGCATCCTTGCTCGCAAGGATGATGGCACAGGCGGCCCAGCACCCCCGCCAACGGCAGCGCCTGACGCAGGATCGCAACCGCCTCGTCCAGCCGGTCCGCTTCGATTTGCCGAATCATTGCGGAAATGTTGAGCTGCAACGGGCAGAGGCGGTGGCAGGGCGAAAGACAATCCCCCACGTGGTCGCTGAACAACAATTCGAGCGCCGTGCGCCGCGCCTCGTGGACTTCCTCGGTTTCACTTTCGATGACCATGCCGGGCGCGACCGGCGTGGCGCACGAAGGCGTCAGGCGGCCCTGCCCGTTGGCCACCACCTTGACCAGGCAAATCTGGCACGAGGTCAACGGCCCGCATTTTTCAAGGTGGCAGAGAGTGGGAATGTCCAGGCCGAGCTGCCGCGCTGCCTGCAAAATCGTCTGGCCGGGCGATACCTTCACCTGCCTGCCATCAATAATAATTTTAAACGTGTTCATGCGACCTCGATGGCGTTGTGCGGGCAGATCTTGCGGCAGGTGTCGCAGCGCGTGCAGGTCTCCAGGTCGATTTCGTGCCGCGCGTACGGCGTCATCGGGATGGCGTGGACCGGGCAATGCTGCGCGCAAAGCGTGCAACCGGTGCAGGCCGCCGTAACCTGATACTTGACAAGAGCGACGCACTGCCCCGCCGGGCAGCGCCCTTGCAGATGGGCCTCGTATTCGGCGCGGAAGTAACGCAACGTCGAAAGCACGGGATTCGGCGCTGTCTTGCCCAGCCCGCACAGGCTGCCGGCGCTGACCTGGGCCGCCAGCCGTTCCAATTCGTCGAGTTGGGCGCGTTGCGCCTGGCCCGCGCACAGCTTGTCCAGAATATCCAGCATCCTCCTTGTCCCGACACGGCAGAACGTGCATTTGCCGCACGACTGGTCCTGGGTGAATCGCAGAAAATACCGGGCGATGTCCACCATGCATGAGGAGTCATCCAGCACCACCATTCCGCCCGAACCCATGATCGCTCCCGCTTCGCGCAACGATTCGTAATCCACCGGCAGGTCCATCAGGCTGGCCGGCACGCAGCCGCCGGACGGCCCGCCAATTTGCACCGCCTTGATCCGCCGGCCTTCCCTCGCGCCGCCGCCGATCTTTTCGACAATCTCCCGCAGGGTTGTCCCCATCGGCACTTCGATCAACCCGCCGCGGCGAATTTTCCCTGCCAGCGCGAACACTTTGGTGCCTTTGCTTTTGGCCGTGCCGATTGCGGCGAACTTCTCCGCCCCATGGCGAATGATCCAGGGAACCAGCGCCAGCGTTTCCACGTTGTTGATCAGAGTCGGTTTGCCCCACAGGCCCGACTCGGCGGGGAACGGCGGACGCAGCCGCGGCATCCCGCGCCGGCCTTCCACCGAGGCGATCAACGCCGTCTCTTCGCCGCAGACAAACGCCCCGGCCCCCTCGACCACACTCAGACGCAACGAAAAGCGGCCACCCAGCAGGCTCGCCCCCAGCCAGCCACGCTTTTCCAAAGCCGCCACCGCCGCGCGGACGCGGCTGACCGCCAGAGGATATTCGTGGCGGATGTAGAAAATCCCTTCGTGCGCCCCCACCGCCACCGCCGCCAGCGCCAGCCCTTCGATGACACGAAAAGGAAACGATTCGAGAATCATGCGGTCCATGAACGCGCCCGGATCGCCTTCGTCTCCGTTGCAAATCACATACTTGACATCGCCCGGTTGCTGCCGGACGACGCGCCATTTTTGCCCGCTGGGAAATCCCGCCCCGCCGCGTCCGCGCAAGCCGGACTTTTCTACAGTGGCGATGATTTGCTCTGGCGAAAGGATGGTGTCCGTTTTTTCCTGCGGCCCTTCCAGGCATCGCCGGAGCGCGGCGAAGCCGTCATGGGCGAGGTACTCATCCAAGTCCAGCGGATCGAGCGCGCCAAAATGTTCGGTGGCAATATGCACCTGGCTTTCCAGAAAGGCGCGCACAGCCGGATCGCGTTTGCTCATGGAGAAGTGCATTGCCTGCCGGTTCGGCTCAATGTCATCCAGCAGCAGGCCGTCCAGCAACCGTGTCCAAGCCTGACCGGCACGGCGCAGCAAACCGCGTTGTGGAAAAAGTCGCTGCATCAGGGCATCGGTCTGGTCGGGTCTCAGGTCCGAATAGTACGCGGCAGCCCGGCCCGGCGCCGCGACTTCGATCATCGGCGTGCGATGGCACATGCCCACACAGCCCACGCGCTCGACGACCACGTTGCCGCCGCACCGGTGCGCGCTTTCGCGCAACGCGTGAAATATCTGGTCACTCCCCTTGGCCATGCAGCAGGAACCTAGCCCGACGCGGATCCGCGTGGACCCATTGCCGGGCGAACCACTCACTTCCTCGGTGGATTTCGCGCCTGCCGCCGCCTGCAAGGCCAGTTGCTCGCGGATCTGGTCGGGAGTTTTCTCCGCGGTCGTGTAGCCCATCGTCGAGCCGTCCAGTTTCACCACGGGCGCGAGCGTGCAGCAACCGAGGCAGGCCACTTGTTCAATGGTAAATTCCCGCGCCTCATCCGTGTCAGCGCCCGGAGGAATATGCAACTGCCGTCGCAACGCCTCCTCCACCTTCTCCACTCCCGCCACGTGGCAGGCCGTGCCGCGGCAGACCCGCAGAATATGCCGGCCCGCCGGCTGATGGCGGAACATGTCGTAAAAGGTCGAAACACCCGAGATGGCGGAAGGTCTGATCTCGCTCAATTCGCCCAACCGCACCAGCGCCTCTTTGGGCAGGTATCCGTAATGTTGCTGAAACGCTTGGAGAATAGGAATCAGCGCCTCGGGTTTGCGCCCGATGCGCTGAACCGTTTCCTCGACAAATTTCAGGTCCACGTTGGGCATAGGTCACGGATGTTTCACCAGCTTGGCGTCCGCCGGCCCAAGGCAGTAAAGGTTCGTCACCCCGCGCAGGAAGATATGGCCGTTGGCGAATGCAGGGCTGGCGTCGAATTTGTCCGGCAATTCGGTTCGACCTAATTCATGGCATTCGCCTCCGGCTTGCAGTGTCACCAGTGTCCCTTTCCCACCCAGAGCCAGCAGCCGCCCGCCCATCAGGGCCGGCGACGCCTGCACTTCCGTGTCCAGGTTTGTTTCCCAAACTTTTCTCCCGTCGTTCGCGGCAAAACACGTCGCCACTCCGCCGCTCGTGACGGTGAAAACGAATTCGCGGTTGCCGACAGGACTGGCAATGTCGGGAACGTTCTCCTGGCTGGACCAAACGACCTGCGTCTTGGTCACGTCGCCCGCGCCATCGGGCCGCAACGCCATCAACTTGGTTCCCGGATTGAGGACGAAAACGTAACCGCCGACAAAAACAGGCGACGGCACCACTTCACTTTCCAGCGATTGGGCCCGCCACAGCTCGTTGCCGCCGGCCAACGAGTAGGCGATAACCCACGGATTGCCCAGAGTGATGATCTGCGGTTTGCCTGACGCTTCCATGACAATGGGCGTGGCCCACGATGCCGGCACAGGCCGGCTGCGTTCCCACAAAACCCGGCCGCTGGCGCCCTGCAAGGAAATTAGTTTCGACCCTTCCGCGCGCGTATCGCCCGAATCCAGTTGGACAAGCAGGGTGTTTCCCCACACCGCCAGTGAAGCGGCGTAGCCGTAGGAATTCTTCAACGGGCCGAGATACTTTGTCCACGCCACCGATCCGTCAAAATTAAGCGCGCCAAGGTCGCCGTTGGCGAAGATCGCATAGACACGCCGTCCGTCCGTTGCCATCGTCGAGGCCGCCCATCCGGTGTCCTCCGGAACGTCTGGTGCTTTGGCCGGGCTGCCCGGCACATTTTCAATCGCTCGTTGCCAGAGAAGCGCGCCGCTCGAAGCGTTGTAACAGAAAACCTCGCGCCGCTCCGCCGTTCCGCCGGAAATAAAAACCCGGTCCCCCCAGACAATCGGCGAACAGTGCCCCGGCGCGGGGATGGCGGAACGCCACAGAATCTCAGGCGCAGTTTTCAACTCCCAACCAACCGCCCCACTGCCGTCCCATCCTCGGAAGCGCGGCCAATTCGTCTGAAATTCAGTCACGGAAGCCACATCCTCAACCGGCGCTTCCGGCGCGCCGGGCCGGACGAGAACCGCTTCCCAGGCAGCCGGGTTGGCGGGCAAAACCGACGCATTGTCAAGTCGAATCAGCAGCAGCGATCCCACCGCCACCAGACAGACGCAAGCCACCGACCAGCGCGCGCGCGAGGCCGTCTTTCTGAATCGTTCGCCAGCATCGGGTTTCGGTTGCGGCAGGAGAACCGTTTGGTTGAAGGCGGCCGCCTTCCCCGCCGCCAGCACCATGGCCAGCACCCCGCCCAACAGCAGCCAGGCCCCCGTTTTATCCAGCGCAAGCCGGTGGCGAAAATCCCGCCGCAATTCCAGGTCGAGTTGGCGAATTTCCTTCTGCAACGCCTCATTTTTTGGTTCCGTCCCCAGCTTTTCCATGAGCGCCTGCAGTTGCGGCGATTTCCACGGATCGTTGGTGCCTGCCTTGATATACTTGTAAGCCATGGTCCCGCAAACCAGCAGGCAAAACACTCCCGCAATCCATGCCGTCAAGACCAGCGCGCGGTGAAGGGGGGAAGCGTTCATAATGTCGCGGGTTCCTCTGCCGCCGGCATCAAGCCGAGCCGGACACGTTCGTTGGGGCATGCGGTGAAGCACCGCGCACAGGCCAGGCAGGCGCCGCGGTCCGGCTCATAATCAGTCCGGCTTGGACGCAATGATAACGACACCAGTTTGAGTCCGATGACCAGTCCGATCCAGCCGCCGAACAACCCGCAGGCCAGATCAAAGCGATGGCGCAGATCCGCCGCCGCCTTCAACACCGCCTTCGGATCCTCGGCGGCGCGCTGGAGCGAGAGCGCTTCCGGCGTCATTAGGCCGTATTGCACCGGATGATTTTGCTGGAGAGCGTAACGTTCCGCCAGCGCCACGTCGGGATGAAGTTGCGCGAACGCCGGGCTGAACTTCACGCCTGCCCACCCGCCCGCCGCCACCAGCACTGGCAAAAGCGCCAGCAGCCAGGCCAGGCGTTTCCGCTCCGCGCCCAGCCATTTCGGGTTGGCCGCGGACGGCGCGGGTTCGCGCATCGCGCCGAACGGACAGGATTGCTCGCAAAGCCGGCATTGCGTGCAGGAATCGGGCGTAACGCGCACGCGCCATTTGGAGACCAGCGACGCCAGCCTCAACAACCCGCCGTACGGGCAAAGAAACCGGCAATAGGGCCGGCCCACAAACATCCCCGCCAAAAGAAGGACCGCCCCGAGAGTCAATATGAATATTCCGCCCGACAGCCGGAAAAATGGAACAAACGGATCATACCGGCAGATCACGAATCCCGTGCCGGTTCCGGCGTAAATCAGTCCTGCGCCCAGAAAAAGGTAAGGCACCACGCTCAATGCCTGTTCCAGCCACATCGGCACGGCCACGGGCTTGACCAGCACCAAATCCTGCAGCGCCCCCTGCGGACACACCCCCGCGCAAAAAGCCCGGCCCGCAAACAGCGCCACCACGATGGGCGCGAAGCAGAAAATCAGCACCGTCACCGGCACCGCATAGTCCGGGTTGAACAGCGCATAAACGATGTTCTGCGGCGCGCCGATCGGGCAGATGCAGCCTTTGCGGTAAAACCCAAAATACGCCAGCGAAAAGAGCGACAGCCAGAAAACCCCGCGTCGCGAGCGTTTTTTGTAGAGCAGCCAGACCGCCAGACCCAGGGCCGCGAGCAGCACGCCCGCATCCGCATAGTGCAGCCAAAGTTGGCGCGCGGCGGGAGTCGAGGCGGATGGCAGGCGGTAGCCGCTGTCAAAATCCGGCGGCGGAAATCTTTGCTCCGCGCAAACCACCAGCCCCAAAAGCAACATCACCCCCAGCGCACCGATGATTTTCAGACGGCGAAGCATAATCTCAGCGGCTTGTGGTTTTCAGCAGATATGGATGCTCCACCGGCACGCGGCGGAACGCGCCTCCCGGACAGGTGCGGGCGATGGCGCACTCGTTGCAATTCAGGCAGCGATCATGCCGGATTTGCAGAAAGAGCGAGCCGTTGCCGAAGCGCGTGCAGCCCTCCACGCATTTGGCGCAGCCGATGCAGAGATTCTCATCAATACTATATTGATAGTAAGGGTCCTCCACGTAGGTGCGCTTGATGGCCGCCGTCGGGCATAGCTGGTTCTCCGCCGCCGTGGTCAACTGGTTGGGCTCCGGCGTGAAAAACCCGGTGCAAAGCTGGCAATAGCCGCACACCGCGTAGGCGTGGACGCATTTGACGGCGGACTGCTCCAGCACGCACTGGGTGGCGCAATTGCCGCAGTGCAGACATTTGGCGGGGTCGATTTGCCACACCCACTCCGCCCCGCTGCTCCGCGTCGCCAGCATCCCCGCCGCCACCCCCAGGCCCGTCATGGCCATCAACCGCGCGCCGTTGCGGAGAAATTGCCGCCGTGTCACCGGTTCGTTCACTGGAGTTTTGGCGTCCATCGGCGATTTACCCTTTCCGCTTCATCACCCGCACATCGCTGCTGACGACGTCCAGGATGTAAATTCGTCCTTCGGAATCCACCGCGGCATCAAGTCCGCCGTGGATGCAATCATTCAAATCGGTGCAGGCATGGGCATTCTCCGGAAACGATTCCGATCCCGCCACCACCGACTCAAAATCACCGCCGACGCTGTAAACTTTCACGCGCGGAATGCCCTTCTCGCAGGTGACGATCCGCCCGTCGGGCAATGCGGCCAGGCCGATGGGATTGCAGCAGCCGCAGAAGCCTTCGATGGCTACGGTCGGCTTGCCCCAGGCGGCCTCCAGGTCCCCGTCAAACGTGTAGGCTTCGACCTGGTGCCGGCCCGGATTATTGACACGCAACAAACCGTCCCGATGAATCATCACGTCCAGAAACGGACTGGGCACGATGAACCCCGGCACATTCCGCTCCACGTCTTTCCGCCCGATCCGACCGACGATCTTCCCGCTCCGCTCGTAACGCAGCACCACGAGTTTCCCCGCATCGGCGGCAAATACGTCCTTCGTTCCCGCCGCCAGGCCGGTGAACCACGTCCTCGGGCCCGGCGATTCCCAGCGCGCCACGCGCCCGCCCTTGGAGTCGTATACCTCGATGTGATCGCGCAGGCCGGCGAAAATAGTTCCATCCTTGGCCACGGCGACACAGCAAGCCGGCCCCGCCAGCGCCAATTCCAATCCCCGCTCCCCGCTGCGGCTCAGACAATTGATGTAGTTGCCCGCGCAGACATAAATCTGGTCATCTGGTCCGATGGCCAGTCGCCGCGCATCCTTGTGCGGAATCGGCCAGCGCGTGACTTCCTCGTAAGTAATGAGCTTCGGATCGGTTTTTTGGAATCGGGAAATGTCGTAAGCGAAAGGGTTGTCCTTCCCCTGCTCTTCCCCGACCGCCTTCGCGCCGCCCGCCAGCCCGAGGACCGCCGCGGTTTTCGTCACGATGCCGAAAAACTCCCGCCGGTCAAAAAGTTCAAATTCGGGTTTCATGGCTGCCTCCATCAAGAATGGCCGGCCGCCTGCCTGGCAGACAAAGCTTGGGGAAGTCCGCAATCTTCAAAAGCCTCACAACCCCGGCAGATCCCGGCGTTGACGCACACCTCGCCGGCAGGCCGGACGCCTTGGCGCGCAACCAGTTTCCCGCTAACCGCAGCCAGCCCGCCCAAGGCGAGATAACGCAATCCATCGCGAAAAAACTGCCGGCGACCACCGCTGGATTCTGGAGAACGTCTGTTCATGGCACAGCCACGTTCATAAGTTTCCGCCCTCCTGCCACAACAGGCTAGTCTTCTTTTGTCCAACCCTGCACATTCCTTGGCATGTGTTGTTTTGGTTGGCAAGAGACCATGTCCAGCCGATTGAAAGCGACGACGCTTCGATTGCTGCCGCGAGCGGCTCCAGGCGCTTTGGATCATAGGAGACGACACTCCTTTTCGATGCGAGCCAGGGTTTCTTTTGTGAGACCGCCTTTTTTCGGGTTTTTGGCTGCTGCGGCTTCTTCTTTGCGGGCGGCAGCCTGCTCGTCGTATTTTTTCAGCTCCAAATCCAGCTTCTCGCGCTCGAGCCGCAGCCATTGCGCGTTGTGATCGCCCTTGCGTAGCGCCACAAGGTCCGCGCACAACTCGCGCAACCGTCGCAGTTGCCCGGCGGGATCATCGCCCTCGCCATCCGGCCGTTGCAACGCCACGGCGATGCGCGCGGTCAGGCAAATGGCCAGTTGATCCGCCAGTTGGCCGGCGGCCGCCTGGCTTAGTTCGGCGGAGTCGCCGCCAATCCGCAGGACGGCTTCCAACGCCTCCTGTTGCGCCTCCCAATCCCGGTATCCGCCCAGCTTCCAGTTCGACAGATTCACATCGTTGATGGGCTGGCCGTCAAACTCCGCCGCCAGGAGAGCGATGACCTCCGGCAGCGCGTTCAGCCATTCGGCGATTCGTTTGCCTTCCTCGCCATTTTGCAGGCGTCGGTTGATCTGCTCGCGGATGGATTGCGGCAGCCGGGCGATTTTGCCTTTTCGTGTCATGACATTTATTTTTTGGCTTTATTTGCCTTTATTTGGCTTGATTCAAATTGAATAGCAGTCATTGGAATCCTCCGGGGTGCGATTTTCATTGTTGCGTTCCTCTTTATGCGTACTCAGGCCCATGATCTCGTCCACTTTGTTGACGATGGCCGCCCGCTCATCATCAGGTAATTCGCCAAACATGACCCGGCGCAATTCGTCTATCTTTTGTTTGCGCGTCATGAAGCCTTCGCAGATTCTTTCCTGGTTTTCCTTCGCCCACTCCCGGCACAGCTTTTCCAAATCCTCCTTCTTTTCCTCCCGCTTCATTTCCAAACGCTCGCGCTCTATCCGCAACGATTCGGCGCTGTGATCACCTCGCCTCAGATCAACCAGGTCATGGCACAGCGCGCGCAACAGCCCCCAGTCAACCCCGCCGTTCCTGCTCTTCGCCGCCAACTGGCGGGTGGCGATGGCGTAGCGCCCGGCGGTCCAGATGGCAAGCTTGTCGGTCAACGCGCCGTCGGCGGCCTGGCTCAATTCCTTCGCCTCCGTAACGACGCGCCGCACTTCAGCCATGGCCTCCTGGTGGCTCGAAGTGGAATCATCGCGCTCTTTTTTCATCCGGAGATTTTCCGGTATGAATACCGGTTTTTGATGTGGGCATGAAAATACTTGCCGTGCGAACTTGCGTTCATCAGGCCCTCATATTCGGAATGCGGCACGCCGTAGTACTCGTAAACCCCGCCGCTGTGGAAGGCGATCGTGAGCGTGCCGCTCCAATCATAATCAACCCCGGCCAAATCTGATGATTGAACTGCAATCATGCCGGAAGATTAAACCGGCAGAAGGGGCAAAGCTTCTTAGCGGATGGGACTTTGTATTAAGAAGGCCCCGCCCTCTTTGGGCACAGCTTCAACGCGACTTCCCAGCCGCGTGGTTTTCCGTCCGGACTGCTGCGGCCCGTGGCCCCGGATTTGCGCAAGCCCAAAACATTCTGGCAATAAGTGGCCAATTCCTGCTCGCCTTCCAGAGGATAGCGGTGCGGCGCTGGCAGGATCATCCGCGCCACCGCCATCAAATCCCGATAAGTCCAATTTTGCAATTTCAGCAATGGCCAGATTGAGATGATGCTTATATCCAAGTCAGGCTGGCTCCAGATTCTCTCGCGGTCGGAAGCCATGGCTTTGCCCAGGGTTGACCATTTGGGCGATTCCTTGAAACGCTCGGCGGCCTCGCCGTGATGCCACTGCCACCAGTTTTTGGCGAAATCATCCATGTCGGCAAAATTCCGCTGATTGATGCCCAACGCCGCCAGTTCCCGTTTGTCCGGGTCTGGATCAAACTTGACCGGCTGCAAATGCCAGGAGGCATGAGTTTGAAAATGAATCAGCGCGTCAATCCAATCGCACCAACGCTCCACAGTCCGTCGCATTAACTTCACCACTTCCGCAGGCCGTTTCACCATGTCCATCCTGGTCTTCGGACCCAGGTAGTCACTGAAGCATTCATGCTCGAAGGAAAGTGGGACGATCGCCCGGCAGAGAATGTCCGCCAAGGGATCCTCATATTGGGTGAACCTGTAAAGGCTCTGCAAGACACGATGAAACTCCGCGTTTTTAGCATGGCCAAATAATTCAATAAAAATGTGCCATGCTTGGCCTGTTTGCATCGCCCTATCCTTGGCATTCTTCTTCTCGGCATATTCGGCGGCGGCTGCCAGAACCACGTTGCCCAGCCACGCCTCAAACATGAACGCGTCCAGATAGAACGGATCGCGCTCGCATGCCGCCTTCGCCTCCGCGATGGACTTCATGAACGGCAATGGGCCACGGCCTTTTGCTTTTCCGTTGTCCGGCTGCGAGTTGGCGTCCATGTTCATTGCGACGTTGCCAGCCAGATGCTATCCATTTTCACCGCTTTCCGATGATTTACAACTCCTGTTGTGTCCCGGCTTCGGTCCGGCAAATTCTCGGCGCATTTGATGCAGCATGAATACAGCCTGCCGGAAACCACTCCGACTGTCACTCCCGATTAAAAAGATGTTGCTTGCATGACGTGGAAGTTGGCGCCGCTTAATGAAACAGGCTCGGCGCTTCCGGCTTTTTCTCCGGGTTGATCTCAAGGCGCAATACAAACGATGGCAAAAGGTCTCCAATGCCTTTCGGCGCTTCCGGCTTTCTCCCCAACACCATCGGCTGGCTGAGCTGGAGTGGCATTGACACCAGGTCTCCAATGCCTTTCGGCGCTTCCGGCTTTCTCCCCTTATCAATCACATGTTTATGTCAAATAATAATAATAATAAGTCTCCACTGCCTTTCGGCGCTTCCGGCTTTCTCCCCAGGCATGGTCTATGCCGAAACCCGGACCAAGTTGACAAAGTCTCCAATGCCTTTCGGCGCTTCCGGCTTTCTCCCCTTGGGGCAAGTCCTCAATAGCCCGGCATGGATGCCGGTGTCTCCAATGCCTTTCGGCGCTTCCGGCTTTCTCCCCACGAGATATTGTGTGAAGCCAATAATACATAAGGGCGAGTCTCCAATGCCTTTCGGCGCTTCCGGCTTTCTCCCCGCAAACATTGCAATAACTCCAATAATTGCATACATTGGTCTCCAATGCCTTTCGGCGCTTCCGGCTTTCTCCCCTCAGGGACGGCAAAGAGGCTTACTGGCTCAAGGACCCGGTCTCCAATGCCTTTCGGCGCTTCCGGCTTTCTCCCCGGATTTCCCTCTCCGCAAATAACGAGTCGGAAAATATGATGTCTCCAATGCCTTTCGGCGCTTCCGGCTTTCTCCCCAGTTGTGACAACTGCTACGCCTGCAATGACTGTGACAAGTCTCCAATGCCTTTCGGCGCTTCCGGCTTTCTCCCCTTGGAAATTTTGGCGGAAATGTATAACTGGGACCCGAAGTCTCCAATGCCTTTCGGCGCTTCCGGCTTTCTCCCCTCTGTCAATTCGTCTTCCGCTCATCCGGAGCGGTTGGGTCTCCAATGCCTTTCGGCGCTTCCGGCTTTCTCCCCAGCATATGGATTACACGAATTTCTACGGGTGCATTATCTGTCTCCAATGCCTTTCGGCGCTTCCGGCTTTCTCCCCGCACCGTGGTTTTCTCTTAGTTCTCCTTCGCCACAGGAGTCTCCAATGCCTTTCGGCGCTTCCGGCTTTCTCCCCGTGATGTGCAAAATAGGTTTGGGTTTATTAAGACGGTCTCCAATGCCTTTCGGCGCTTCCGGCTTTCTCCCCTGTCCCGGCCCTGAAGGATGCCCAGACCGCGCTGAAGTCTCCAATGCCTTTCGGCGCTTCCGGCTTTCTCCCCACCACGCTGGTTGCGCTCATCACGCTGCTCGTCATGCAGTCTCCAATGCCTTTCGGCGCTTCCGGCTTTCTCCCCTGTTTGGCGATAGCGGGAATGCAAATTCCGTCGTTCAAGTCTCCAATGCCTTTCGGCGCTTCCGGCTTTCTCCCCGGTTGCCTGGCTGTCGCAGGCCCTTGGCAGCACGGTGTCGTCTCCAATGCCTTTCGGCGCTTCCGGCTTTCTCCCCCGGTGTCCGGCGTCGTAGGCGCTGGCAGCGGGTGGCGTCTCCAATGCCTTTCGGCGCTTCCGGCTTTCTCCCCGCGTCGTCGTCCCTGACCACGGCGGATTTCATTCCGGTCTCCAATGCCTTTCGGCGCTTCCGGCTTTCTCCCCCTACGGCTTCTGCTACGGCTACGGCTACGGCGACGGTCTCCAATGCCTTTCGGCGCTTCCGGCTTTCTCCCCACCACCAACGGTCTTGGCCAATTGGCCGAGTTTGGGGTCTCCAATGCCTTTCGGCGCTTCCGGCTTTCTCCCCCAGAGCAACTGAAAATACTCGCCAAAAATCTGGAGGTGTCTCCAATGCCTTTCGGCGCTTCCGGCTTTCTCCCCTCCCTCCATCACTTCACGAAGGCCTAGCATAATGAGGTCTCCAATGCCTTTCGGCGCTTCCGGCTTTCTCCCCGGGGTCTTGCATCGTATCGACGTGCAAACCAAAAAGTCTCCAATGCCTTTCGGCGCTTCCGGCTTTCTCCCCTACGGCTACGGCTACGGAGACGGCGACGGCTCCGGAGGTCTCCAATGCCTTTCGGCGCTTCCGGCTTTCTCCCCGTCACTCAAGTCAAGAACATTCGGCGGTGGGGAACCACGGTCTCCAATGCCTTTCGGCGCTTCCGGCTTTCTCCCCAATTCCGCTAAAAGCCGTCATCCATTTCATGTCATGCAAGTCTCCAATGCCTTTCGGCGCTTCCGGCTTTCTCCCCCCTGCCCTTCTAACCTCTTGATTGACAGGAACAGAGAAGCCCTTCAGGTAGCGAAAGCAAGTTTCTTTTTTGGAATCCGGGCTGTGGGCGGTCCTGAGTCAATGACATTCCATGCAATTGGCTCAACCAGAGCCAATTCAATCTTCCAATGGCCAGGTCGGCAGCACCCCCCTTTTCCCGGCTGCGGGCTGGCGACCTGAACGGCTGATTGGCGGCTGTTTTCATTCAAACCAAGTAACAGAGAGCCTTTTCCGGGCAAACCATCGTGCCGGCCGTCATGGTTTCCTTGGCGCAACGGGCGTCAATCTTGTAAGCCACCAGCCGGTCTTCCTCTTCATTTATTTCCCCAAGCAGGCGAAGCCAGAACTCGGTGAATTCCGCCTCATCCAGACGGCACTCAAACATGCTGTATTGCACCCGCGCCCCAAAATCCTCGCACACCCGGGCCACCCGCGCCAGCCTTTTCGGGTCCGAAATATCGTAGGCAATCAGGGATAACATTTCTTTTTCTCCGGGCGCGGCCTTTTCGTAAGGCACGACTGGAAAGGCCTCGAACCACCAATCACTTCCAGAACTCATTGGATGCTCATGGGGAAAGATCAGTTCATCAGAAACGGCTCGAAACGTTCCGCGCATTCCAGTGAGGCTTTGAACATGACGGCCTGGTTCTCCAACTGCTGGCGCAAGGTGGTGCGGTGCCCGGCGGATTCGGAGAGGAAATGGCGTTCCATGCGCCGCTCATATTGGAAAATGAATTTTTTCCGTCCTTCCTCGTTCAAATAAACGCCGCCGTTTTTGGGTTCGAAATGTTTCTCATTGAGAATCTGGTGGGTGAACAAGTCCAGGGCCAGCGCCTCGACCAGCACAGGGCGAAACGGCTCGATCAAGTCCAGGGCCAGGGACCATCTGCCGTCCTCGGTGGCGTGGAGCAGTCCGAGCGACGGGTCCAGCCCGTGGGCGTGAACAAAGGCCACGGCTTCGGTGTAAATCAGGGTGGCTCCGAAAGAGATGCAAGCGTTGACGGGGTTGAGCGGCGGGCGTCTGGAACGGCGTTCGAAAGGAAACGCTTCCGGCAGGAACGAGGCCCAGGCCTGGAAAAAGCGGGCGGTGGAGGCGCCTTCGTAGCCGCGTAGTTCGTCAATGCTGGCAGCCTGTTTGAGGGAGGAAAAGAGTGAATCGAGCCATTTGAGTGTGGCGTTGACATCGGGGTTTTCCGGGCGTGAGGCGGCGACTCGTTGCAGGAGCCGCCGCTGATTGTAGATTTTGGCCGTGACAATCCGCCCGGCCATTTGCAGCGCGAATTGTGAATTGAGCGTGTGCTGGTATTGGCTGATTCGGGCCAAACCGTGGCCGTTGGAGGCGGGAAGAAATCCGCCCAGGAATTCGCCGTTCCATCCAAGCAGGTGGATGGGAATGGAAGCGCGCAGCAACGCGGCCATTGCCTGCGATGTGATTTGGACGGATTCCGCCATGATGAGCCGGTCCAGGTCACGAATTGGAATCTCGCGCAGAACCTCGTCGCGCTGTGTCTGGTCGTTGCGGCCAAAGACTTCGAGACGTTCGCTTTTGAGGCTGACGCGGCAATCATGCTGGTTGATGCAGGCGGTGGGCATGGCTGATTATTTGGAGGTTGTAAATGCTTTCAGCGCGACCCACCCGATCAGACCCAGCACAAGATACGGGAAAATTTCCTTGATGATCTCAATTACAATCACGAACCCAGCAACCATCCCTACAATTTTCCAGAGCCAATCGAACGACCCTCCACCGTTTGGGCCGTCGCGATGAACATGGACCCATTCATCATTCTCAACTCTGATATGTCTGTGTTTCATGATGCCAAGATAACCGGGGTGGCTTTCAGGCAAAAACATACGGACGTTCCAGAATGTCCGCTGCCGCCGAGCAATGCAGAAAGGAGGCCGAGACGGCTGCCATCGGTCGCTATCTGACCGTCACTTGAATGCCAAAACGACCGCGCATCGGAAGCAGTTGCTTTAATAATGGCGTAAATCCAACGGTGGTGAATTTGTTGCGCAATGAATTGATTTGTTTCCTCAGGTCGTCCTCGATGGGACACTTCCATTCATCCTTGACTCTGCGCTGAAAACTGCCGACAGGGAATATTTCCGCCCATTGCGGAAGCCACACTTTCAAGTCGTCCAGGCAATCTTTTTGCATGATGTCGGTGGACACGCCGGTTTCGAGGCGGTGGAGAAAATAGGCGTAAAGGGCATATTCGCGGATGGAAGTTTCAACGAAAACACCGTTGACAGAAATGGCGGGACGATCCCCGGCCAGTGCGACACTCGGCGGAGGGCCGCTTATCTGATCGATTTCTTCCGAGTAGGCGGCGACCAAGGCATTAAAACGGCCCGGGAATTTCCCGATTTGTTTCGGAAACAATTTCCGCAGGCGCACAAACGGCACGTCCGCCAGTTCCAGATCGGCCCCGGCGTGCGGATGTTCGGAAATGACATGGCCCGCCTTATCTTTAAGTTGGTGCTGGAAATCCTTTCCCGATGGGAAATAAAAACGCGGCGTCAGTCCTGGATTTTCAAAAGGCTCGTTGACGAGAACGTGCGTCAGGCGATCCTGGGGCCGGCCCAACAGGGACATGCAGGCGTAGAGGAGAGCGCCCATGGTTTTACGGCCACCCGCCAAAGACGCGACAAGGCGGGTGTCGGGATTTTCCACAATGCGGCGGATTTCCTCCATGATGAAGTCGGCGGCGGCCTCATTATCGGCGGGGCCGCGAATGTCCGGCAAAGCCTCGGCCACGCCCGAAGTGTGATTAGGCGCCGTGATCACACGGATGTCGTCAATCATCAAACACGCGGCCAAATCCTGGCGATTGCCAAGGATCACCTGGCGCATGGATTCCCAAACGGAGACCGCGCCAACGTGAGAGGGAGCCTGAAGGAGTTCCTTCTCGATCTGCTTTTTCCCCGCGATGGTGCTTAAGATGATGACTCGTTGGGGAATGACGGGCTTTTCGCCCCTGGCCTTGGGATGGGCGAGCGCCCAAACCGTTTCCGTCAACACGGCGGGTGACATCCCGGTGACAGCGAGGAGGACGGTTTGAGAATCGTGGATTTCGGAATTTGAATTCTGACCGGCAACGGAGGAGCCTTCGGTTTCGGACGAATCACGAACAGCCCGGCGCGGTTTGGTTTCAGATTTGGAGGATTTCATGGGAAAAAGAGTAGTGCAATCAGTAATTCAAGAAGGTCAGGCAGAAGCCCGGGTGCGGGCAGTGGCCAGGGATTGCAACTCTTCCGAAGAAGCGAGTCGGTTTGGCTGGATGAGATTCCGGAGGTCCTCAACAAGGTTCCCCTTCAGGATCACTGCAATGCCATTATTGCGGGCATATTGGATGGCCTCATCGGTCATTTTTGCCTTGCGAACGCAAACGATGTTCCCAAGCAGCCCGCCGGCTTCACGGATCGCCAGCAAATCTTGTTTGATGGCCTTTGTTTCGCCGATAGTAAGTTCATCGCGAATCCGGTCAAACAGGGCCATTGCGGAGGCGGGCATTGGGCGGTGCAGATAAGGCTTCAGCGCGTCAGCCAAATCTTCCACTGGCTTGCGATCCTTGCAGTCCACCAGCCAGAGGCGTCCACCCCAAGTGAATAGAAGGTCAATTTCCGCGTGGGGGTGGCGCGTACCGGGCTGCTGCGAGGACTTTACCTTGAGCCGAAGGCTGCGTTGAACTCGAGGGACGCCCAACTTGAGCAGCGCGGCAGCTTGCTTCTCCGTCTCAACTTTGTTCGTCAGAAAGCTATCCAGCTTTGCCCTGAACTGGCTGGGCGTCAGTTGGGCCACCTTGTAATCTTCCTGCTGTTCTGTAGTGAGTTTTGCAAGCGCCTGCTTTTTCTGTTCAATTTGTTTAATGCGTTCCTCCTCCTGCCTCTTTAGTCGCAGTTTTTCAGCCTCAGCCGCCTGTTGCTTGTGGAGAAGAGTGACTTCCAATGCCTCTTTTTCAACCATCTTTTGGTTGAATTCTTCCGAAGCATCGAACCAGCCATACCCGGCGGCGGTCTTGGCTCCGAGCCCGAACGTTTCAAGGCCCTGGCGGAGCCATTCACGGGCGAGCACATGGAGCTTGGTATCCGGTTGGCTTAAAGAATCGCGCTCAAGGCGGATAGGAAGGACGGCGAATTGGAAGACGATGTTCGCTGCCGTAGCGGGAAACAAGACTGGGTTGGGTTCTTCGATGTCCAAAGCAACGGGCATGATTATTTTGTCAGAATGATCTTTCTTTTGGCTGTAATAATCAGGATGGTGGCAAGTGACGATGTCGAGTTCCAGATCATTGGCCGGGACTTGATACGGATAGGCAGGCAGAAAACTCACCGAACCGGCGAACTGACTCGTTGTGCTTAGATATTGCCCCGCCATCTTGCTGACTTCCGGCCACTGGTCGCCGAGGGCGTAGGCGAGGTCCGATAGGAATCGGGCATCCTTTTTTTTCTCGCTCCAATCCAGATTGCCCCAACCGAATGCAAGGCTGATGTCGCCAAGAAGTCTGGCAAGCTTACCTATCGCTTCCTTGGATTCTCGTGCTTCCAATAGATTTTGGATTGCCATTCGACGCGCACATCCCTTGACGGCGCTTCCAGGAATATGGGGCACACCGAAGCGGTCGAGGCAGAGCCCAGCATTCTCCATCACGCCGCCAGCCATATTCACCATGAGGCGGGACTGCAGACTGGCAAAGAGAATATCTTCGGATTTGAGTCCGAGTCCACCGTTACCCAGCCAGCGAATCCACGAGTGTCGCTTTTCGGAGCATGGTTTGAGCGCAACGACGCGTTTGAACCAAGCTTTGCGCGGTTCTTCCTTTGAGCTGGGATCGGAGAACCGGTCGAAAAGCAGGGATCGGCTGTCACATGCCGTGGCATCAGACCCCAGAACGATCTTCGTGTCTTTCGGCAGAGCGATTGCCATAGCTCAATCCTCCGTTCCGGCTTCACCCTTTTTGGCGAAGCGTTTGACAAAGCCAATGAAGGCCAGCGCCTCTGTCGTGGCGCGTTGTAATTCGCCAGACGTTGCTCGGGTGGAGAGACGGTCGATCATGGCACCTGCATTGGCGCAATCCTTCATAACAATTAGCCCGTGGATACTGTTCGCAAGATGTTTGGCGACTCCGTTCATTACAGTTGCCATTTTCGGACGCTTCGTTCCTTTGTTTTCGTTTGCGAAGGCCGTGGCCGCTAGGAGGCCATTAGCGAGGATCAGCGCTGGCAATTTGGTGACATCAGACTTGGTCGTTTGTTCAGCCACCGGCAATGCTGCGGCAGCACGAATCTGTTCAAGATTTTGCATGGCGGTTCCTTTAACTGAGTTTCACGGTGCAATAGCCCAAGCCAGTAGAGGCATCGCCACCGAATTGGAAGACTGAGCCGCTGTGGATGCCGGGCTTGTTGGACTGATCCTTGCCTTGCTCGTCCTGCCCTTGGAACGTTTGGAAGGCTTGGTCTGGCGTCTTGTCTTTGAACTTGTCGCCCCGGCCTTTGAACGCGGTGACCACAGCGTAGAACAATGTTTCGCTGGGGACGTTCTCTTGGTTGAAAAGCGCGCCGCCTTCGGCTGTCCCGGTTTCGTCACTAATGCGGACATGCTGGGCGACTTCGCAGGCATTCTGTGCAAAGAAACTCATCATGCCATTGCTGAGAATGACGAGGCGGGAAGCGATTTCTTTCCAGACTTCGTCTGCGGGCTGGAGCCCGGCCAGATGTTCGCCCAGATTATTCAATCCGGGCCAACTTGGAGTCACAGTTTGGAACGTGTATTCCTCGAGGACGACCTTGTCATCGAATGCGAGCCTAGAGTTCGTTTCGGCGTTGAAAATGGCCTTATCGTCGGCAGGTTCGGTGAGTTTTTCGCACTTTGCTTCCGGGAGCACACCATCTCGCACCGCGCGTTGTAGCATCAGCGGGCAAGTAATCCATGCGAAGCTACCCTTGGCGGAGCGGATCGGGAACGCTAATAACTTTGCTTCAGAAAACTGAACTGCGCCAGCAGCGGGGTGCTTGTCGCTATCTGAGCCAAAAAGCCACGCCGCTTCGCTCGGTTTTCTATCATCCAAAACGCGCACCCGTCTGGTCCCGCCGTTGCCGTCGTTTTTCTCTTGCAAGCCGTCATTCCAGGCATCAGCGAATTTCCCCTTCAGGGAACTCGCCGGAATAACCGGGAATCCGGTATGGCGTTCGCGGACAATGGGTTGGTCAATGGCACCAACGCTGGCCCCGGCGCCAACATGGAGCGGCGTCCTCGTGAATATGTAGAGTATTTTACTTGTCATGTTCGTAGTTTGTTTCAGATTTTAACGGCTGTCATGCTTTGGAACGTCCGGCGACGTTCTGGTAAAAGTCCCATGTGCCACACACGCCAAGGCCGAATCCTTTTTCGCCCAGAAGCGTGCTGCGGCGGTTTTTAATGGTAGTGGGGTTCGGCTCGCAGCCATGCCAGTTGAGAGCAGCGGCAAGATTGCTGGCTTCAACGTCCGAATCGGCCTCAAAGTAGTAAACCGCCCCGGCAGGAACGGCGAGGTGCGTAGGACGAGGACCATGAGCATTCTCGCCCTCCGTCCTGATCCAGCGCGATTTCTCGTCGGCGAGGAGATGGAGGCGCTCCGTCCATCCGACAACCGGAATTGCCTTCGGAATCCGCGCGGCAACCAGCGAAGCCGCGATGTCTGTTTCCTCGTTCGCTTCTCGAACGGTGCGCTGCTTGGCTTCATTCCAACGTCGTCGGACATCTCCAGCGCGCAGCTTTAGTTTTACTCGACCCGTGGCAGGATCAACCCAGTTTGGCAGCCAGCCGCCCGGGTGCGCGGGGATTGCCTTCTTCGCATCTTCCTTGATTCGCGGGAATATGGCTGGAGTGAGCAACACCCATTTGATTCGCGTCCCTTTGACGGAACTGGCAACGGGCAGAGTTTGGGCCAGCGGGAGGGTGGCGGACCGGACCTGGCAGGTTCTTTGTTGGCCCCCGACGATGATCGTGCAATTATCCGGCAGAAGGCTTTCGATGCATTCTTTCACGTCCTCGGACCGACCGTTCTGCTTCATCGGCAGGGACGCGACAAAACCGGCGGAAACGCCCTCCCGCAGACGGAGGTATTGGGCGGAATATATGCGTTCGCCATCCTGTGTTTGTGTTTCCGCGTCAATGCCGATGCCCGTGGTCCACTCGGCGTCAAAAAGCTCTTCGTTGGCAAAGCATCCGGAGACAGCGGGTCGTTGGCCAGCAAGATACGCCTGCCATGCATCGCGCGTCCACCAGGGTGCAGGCTCCTCTTTTGTCGGCGTTGCATGGCTCGCTGGCGCGTAATTGATCCATTGCGCGGGGAAGTTTGTATGGGAGCCGTTCACAGGCTGCAAGCAGAGAAGCCAGTTTGTGTCATTGTCGGTCGTGGAAACCACGTCCTGCGGCACGGGGAAGAGCCAGCGGTCGTCAGGTAAAATTGGAAAAATGCCCGCAGTTTTCAGGGAGCCGAATCTTTGGGTGTCGCCATTGCGCGGGCGGTGACTGCTGCGTCCAAAGTCGTGACGATGCTCCCAGGCCTGTTTGTCTGGAAATGCCCGCCAGAGGGCCGCGTGAAGCGCGTCAAAGATGACCGAGGGTTCAGGCCACCGGGCGCCATGACCGCCGCCTGTCTCGATTGGACGGCCGTCGCGGAAGAACAAAACATCAAGAGGGGTGAGAGTATAGGGTTTCATGGCTTAATCTGCCTGTCGGCGGATGAAAGCTTCGGTGAGGAAGAGATTGATGAACTCGCGCAAGGGGCGAGGTGCGGTGGAATCTTTTTTGGAATTGCCGTCGTCACCGGGGCGGTCCCATTTGAAGGAAAGCAGTTCCGCGAGATAGTCGCGGCAGCGTCGCTCCAACTCGCCGCGCGAGAAACCTGCCTTGGCAAGCTCGTCTTCTTTGTCGCTCGCGGTCTGTCGATTGATGACATGAGCGATTTCCTTTTCGGCGATTTGCCGCAGTTCCTCCGTGAGAGGCTTGTCAGTGTCGTAAACGCCAAGCAACTGCGCCATCCGATAAGGGAAACTACTGTGAATGGGCCGTTCAACGCCGGGTTGCTCCGGCTGTGAACGATAGTGTTGTTGCACATAGTCGAGCAGCGGGAACGCCCTTGAGTGAAACTTCGCGCCCCAGCGGATGGTTTCGCCGCTGCGCTTGAAAAGCGTAAGCGCCAATGCGTCCCTGCTCCAGCCTTCATTGAGTTTCCACTCTTGGTTGGTTCGTTGCTTGTTCCACTGCTTTTTCATGACGTCGGCCTTCGCGCGTTTCTCGGCTCGCTGGGCCTCCTGGATCATATCCTGCAATGGCTCTTTGACATGCCCGATGGCGAGACCGACAGAAACCGTCATACGGTGGCCTGGCATGAGGAGCGGCCAAGCAGGGTCGGGTTGAGATGGATTGGCCAGTTGCAAGAATCCATCTGGAACATTGGACTTGAACAAGTTCTGCGCCTTCTCTGAAAAGTTCGCGCGGCAACCCTGGAAGGCGGCTCTCAAGTCGCAGGCACAGCCAACCGCATTTTCAGCCGGAAGCATGGCCAGCACGTCATCGCCTCCTGAATAAATTAGTTGGCCGTGGTGAACCTCCTCGACGATGCGACGGGCAGCATGAAGGCCGAAGTTCGCCAGCGCCTCGGAGAATTGCAGGTGCCAGGAAGGGGAAAGCGGACGCGGCGACTCGAGCCATTTCCGCGTCTTGGATCCGATCTGGTCGGCCTTCTCCGGGCCTTCATTTTGACGATACCACTCCGGCATCGTTTTCTCGAAATACTCGACCGCCTTCGGTGCCAGGACATCTCGAACCAAAGGCGTTCTCTCCCCGCTGAGCCACTTGCCGATTTGGTCGCCATCAAGCGCCAGGATAGCGTAGTAAGAAGGAGGCTCGCCCAACTTGTGGCGCTTCTTGAACTCAGCGACGGCGCGGGACGCCTCCTGCACTTCCAGCTGGGACTGCACTTCGGGCAGCAAAGATTCCCAAAAAGATTTTGTGAATGTTTCGCCATCAATGCGATCCAACCACTCTGATTCATCCTCCTTCCGTCCACGATTGATAGCAGCCGGGATGACGATGCTGGGAAGGTGCTTCTGCGCTTCCGCAAGACGCTCTGACAGCGAAATCAAATCGTGCCACAAATCAGCATTGCAAGGCAGCATCTCGCGCATTTTTGCGCGCCACTCGCCAGCAGCGACAGCCGGGACGGAATCGAAGCCCGTAAGAGCCTCGATAAGGTTTTCGAGATTTTCATCGGTCCTAACTTTACTCAGCCGGGCCAAATACGCTTTGTGCCACACGCGCTTCACGAGATTTGCGGCACCGAGCGGGTCACTGTGACGGAACAAGTGCCCAATTTCCTGATTTTTTGCCAGATTTTCCAACTGCCCTTGCTCGATCACAGCTTCCTCGCGGCCACTGAATGCGTCTCGATGGGCGGATTTCCGAGTGGCATCGAAGGCCGATGCCTTAAAGTCACGCAGATTGCGGCGGGCATCAAGGGCGTGCTGGCAAAGTTGGTAATGCGCGCTCCATGCCCAGCCAGGATCGAGTTTGCCTTTCCTGTAACAGCGCTCATCCCGGTGTGCTTCGGGAATTGCCAGCGCGACTTCGGAGGCAAGACGAATCGCGTTATCATGTCCGAGTGGGAGCAGCTTGAAGGCCACCAAGGCATCTTCCGCAGTCTGCCAAGGCCAAAGTTGCCACGTAAGGTGCCAGTGCTGCTCTATCTGTTCTTGCCACAGCGGATTTGTCTCGACATTGGCGCCATTGAGCTTGAGCCAGGCAGCGCACTCGCGCGCGATTCTTTCCCATTCATTTTTGAACGCCACTTCCACGACAGCCGCCGCATCGAAGCCTTCTGGAACAAGAGCAAGGAAGCGATTCGGAATGCCCGGCGTAAGGGCCGCCTGTTGGTCCGGTTTCAACTCCAGTTTTCTCTGAAGCCATTCGTAAATCGGCTGACCGCGCAAGCTCGGGAAAATCAGGGCGTCCGGCCCGCACCAATCCGCCACCGCCTTGATAGCATGCATCATGAGCCAGGAAATCAAATATGATCCGTTGCGGAGGTCGCGTGTCGAGCGGGCTTGTGCAATGAACTCCTGCACCGGACCCACTTGGAAGAGTAGAAAAGCCGGGCGTGGCAGGGCGTTGACATTTCCTTTAGGCCGCGTGGCCTCGATGGCACTGACCACTGCGCAATGATGCCAGATGCTGGCATCCGGAATACGAGTATCGGCGGGCAAAAAGGGCAGCGCCTCCGCGCCCCGGCCTTGGCCGGACGCGTGAGATGCCGCGTGCTCCATCCAAAGACGCCACGCCTTTAGAAAAAGCGTTTCCGCATCGCTGTCTTTCCAGTCGGGCCGAATGTCGCCAATCCACTGACCTGCGTCCTCGGCAGTCGGAAAGTCATCCACCTTCCAAGACGGTTTCTTATCCGCTCGTCCCGACATGGGATGAACGAAAGCTACCCGGCCATCTTCGCCAAGACCACCCACGCCCTCTTTGCGCCCATCGGGAAATATAAAACGATCCGCAGCGGCAGCCGACCAATCCGGACTATGCGAGAGTGCATCCCACAACTCAGCGACGCCGAAACTGGCGGCATGTTTTCGAGCGGCTGCCTGATGGGCTGGGCCAAAGTCGTACGGCTTCTCAGGCGGATCATGCAGATAGGCGGCCAATTTGAGTTTCCAATTGATATCGCTCATATTTACATGACAGTCTGGCTCAAATCATCAAACGCTTCCATTCCCGGAACGTCCCCGGACGTTCTTGAAGAGGCAAGCCCATCCGGCCAATGTCGGCTGGCATTCGGGCGTTTACAATTCAGTACCATGATTTGTGCTAATCACACAAGCCAATTCTTCACGACCCGCTTATTCAGAGCCGTCGGTCAGATGGCGCCGCAGGTTTCGACGACCAACCGCGAAGCAGGGCCTGCAATCAATGGCTTTGCAAGAGTGCCGGTTTACAGTTCCAAAGTGTGTTTTAGCACCGCTTTCGTGGCTTTCATCTCCCGGAAGTCACCCAGCACGGAATCGATTTCAGAATCCAGCTCAGTCACCAGATTGGCTGTCAACCACGCCACGCTCACCGCGCCGGGTCTTTGTCATAAATACCAGCTTCAGGCCGTTGCCAATCGTCGCTGAACGTCCTCAACCGCGCACGAAGTTCGGCGTCTTGAGCCTCGTCAATTCCCCACGCCCGCAAGTCAACCCTCTGAATTTAAGGTTGCGGAATGATCTCGATGCCGTTGATCTCAGGGTTCTCCACGTTGGGCGTGAAAGTAATATGCACGTTGCCGTCGGTGACTTCCACCGGGACGGTTTCGACGTAGGCGCGCAATGGGCCGCCGGCCTTGACCCAGATGTCCACGTCCTTGAACTCATGTCCCTGGACGTTGAATGAAAACACCCGCTGGCCCGGACCCGTGATTCCTTCGTACGTTTCGGCAAAATAAAGTTTGACCAGGTATTTGCCGTTGCGAACCGGGTAAGTGAACGACGTCATGCCGTACCGCTCCGTCGTATATAGGGAGGGATCAGTCGTATTGGCGATCTTCAGGTCGGCTCGGGTTGAGGTGTCCCCATCTCGAAATCCCTGGTCGGGAAGCCAGGTGTTTCCTTCCGCATCCTTGAACGTCTCCGTAAGCCCGGCCTTGACGCGGATAGTAGGCTGCGGTTTGTTTGGATCGGCAGGCGCCGGCATTGGTGTGGCGGCGGCGGTTGGCTCCGGCGCGGCGACGGCCGGCATTGTCGGCTGCGCTTGAGCAGCCGGAGCGGGTTCCTTGGTGGATTGACAGCCCGCCAGCAGCAATGCGGCCAGGACCGACGTGGAAGCTCCGCCCAGCCAGGCGGCCGCTTGTTTGGTGTTGCGCATAAATTCCTTGTTTTGTTTTGTCAAGTAAAGTTGGTGTTTCATACCTGGCGGCAATTTGGAGACTTTCTAAAACAACCGCAAGCAAAAAAAATGCATGGTCTCTGTGTGCAATTACTCTTTTAAGTGTCAATCGATTTCACCGGCCATCCTGGCGGCGCGACCACATGTATCGTGCAAAGGACCAAAGCCCGGAAAAACGATGACTGGGATCGACATAATGCTCGATGACATAAAAAGCGAAGTAATAGAACCGGCAGAAGCACCAGACTGCAATGAAGAGCAGAAGGACGACTTTGATCTCAGGATGCTCAGCCAGAAGCACACCGGAGGCCAGCAACCCGACGACCAAAAACAGAATGCCCTTGAGTTTTATCCAGCGAGGATCGGTGATGTCTTTCATAAGGAAAAGAAGGCAGTGCTTGGCGAATCGTTACTGATCACTTGGTCTGGAAGGCTTGTGAAGAATATCAGACACATCCCGCTAACCGATCGATTGGTTGGTTGCGGGTGAGGTCGTTGCGGAACCAGCCACGCGCTGAGGCCTCAGCCTCGGCATCAACCCCATGGCGACAATGAACACGCCAATACCCGTTCCAGTGATGAGAATGCCCTGGAGGCGCGTGTGGATGGCGGCCAGGAGGGTGATGCCGAGAATGGCGGCGGCAGGGAGTACCGTGCCAAAAAAGCCCATGCGGAAGCCGATGATTGTGATCGCGCGGATGGCGATAATCAGCAGCACAAAGGCTGACGCGCTGAAGATAGCCGCGTAGAGAGGAATGAATTCCTGCGCGAAGTACATCAGCGGGTAAGCCCCTGTGAACGTGCCCAGGATCAGCAGCAGCATCCAGCGGTCGAAGTTTTGAAGGCTGAAGGCGTGGGCCACCAGTCCCAGCAACAGTCCGAAGAGGACGACGCTGGCTGGGCCCAGCCACGTCAACTCACCCAGTCGGTCAATCGGCGCAACCCCCAGCACATCCAGTGCGATGGGCCGGCCGAAGAGCAGGCGTTTGTAATCCCAAGTATAGATGGTCTGGTTGTTGCCGCGAACGTATTTCGTGGGCTGCAATGAGAGTTCGAGCATGCGCACATCCGAACCAACCGCCGTCAGGTCGATGTGGAATGTGTCCAGAATGCTGCTGGAAGGGGTTTGGAGATTATACAAGCCTTTGCCGACGGCGGAGTAAGCGACGGACATCAGCGTCGGTTCAGTCGGCAGCGGACCGTACCAGACCAGCTTGTTTCCGCGGATCTCAACGGATTCACTGGGCTGGGAATTGACGGTCACCTGGAGATCGGCGAGCGAGATGATCTGGGGCGGCAGTGGCAGCAGCACTTCGCACTCGCCATCCTTGGCAGGGTTCAACGCCTGGAATTTGGCCGTTATCTGCGCGGTGTAGATGGACTCTGGATCCACCGTGCCGACGCTGAGGCCGGGCTTGAGCAGAATGGTGGCCGTGAAGCTCTTCAGCGTGGCAGGCATGCGTTCAGGTGAGGTGGCGGCAGACTTGGACTCCTGCTGCGCGACCATGGTGGGGGGTGAGTTGGCAGAAATGCTGCTGCGCAGAGCCTTCTTCTTGGCCGCGCTGAGTGCAGGCAGAAGAAGTGCGGCGAGCAACGCTATTATGAAAATGACCACCATCAGTTCGATCAAGGTGAAGGCACGACAGCGACGGCAAGGCTGATTTGTTGACGTTGGTCCGGCAGAGGAGAATGGGAGAAGCTTGCTCATGTCTTCGACCTTATCCAGCCATCGAGGCTTGTCAAGCTAAAGCCGCGAGTAACAAAAATGTCGCCAGCCTGCTCTATTTTCGTTGCGAGGAGGCCGACACGTCCAGGCAAATCAGCCGCGTGAAGTCCCTCGCCAGCAAACGCCCGCCCGCCAGCGCCAGTGGCCCCCACGATTCGCGGCCTTGCAGCACTTGCGCCTGGCCCAGAAGGTTGAAGCGCGCTGCGGAATCCTCCACCAGGCTCAGTTTGCCGGAATCGTTCATCACAAAGAAAAGTCCGTCCGCCAGCAGAAAAGGACCAAGACCGAACTGGTCCCCCGCCGGGCTGGCCCAAACCACTTTGCCGTCCAGCCCCAGGCAGACGAATTGCCCGTCGGGCCGGGTGCCAAACAAACGGCCGTCGTGGAACAGGGGCGTGTGCTGCGTCGCGCCGAACTCCTCCGGCGCAAGCTTCCAGATGATTTGTGGCGACAGCTTGCCCCCCTGGTCCTGGAGTTGGAGAAGCATGCTCCCCGCATTGTAGCCGCCCGCCAGAAGAATTCTCCCGCCCTCCAGCACCAGCGGCGACGGCACGGTGGCGATGCTGATCTTCCACGCCGTGGTATCCCACAGCAGCGTTCCGTCCTTGGCGGAAATGCCCGCCACCCCGCCGCTGCCGCAATACACATAAAACCGCCGCCCTCCGAACTCCATCGGCATCACGGAGGAATGCGTCATCTTCCAATCGCGCGGATTGGGCGCGCGCCACAGCGTCTTCCCGGTCCCAAGCTCCACCGCCGCCAGCAGGGCGTCGTGGCCGCCCGGAGCCAGGATGACGGCGTTCCCGTCGATGAGCGGACACTGCCCCGTGTACCACGGCGGAACCGTCGATCCAAATTCCGTGACAAGGTTCAGCCCCCAGCGCAATTCCCCCGTCACCGCGTCCAGACAAAGGACATGACACTTGGGATCCATGGCCACGACGAACCTGTCCGCTAGAGCGGGCACGGTGCGGGTCATCCCGTGGTTGCGCTTGACCGGCATCGGGTAGGCGTACCGCCAGATCTCCCCCCCATCGGCCAGCGACAAACAGCGCAGCGCGTTCTCCTTTTTGTCGTAATCGTAATCCAGCAGATAAACGCGCCCGTCACGAACGACCGGCCCCGCATACCCCTCCCCGCAATCCACCGCCCACAACTGCCGCGGCCCGGCCGCATCCCAGGAGCGGGCCAGAGGCGTCGTTTCGGGGCTGATACCATCCCGATTCGGCCCGCGGAACTGGGGCCAGAATCCGGGAAGATTCCCCGGCTGGGCGTTGCCCTGGATGAGTTTACCAGCCAGAACCGGGTTGGCGGCGGCGGCGCCCTCCGCGCCGGGGGGTTGGTCGGCACCCGGAAAGCGTTCGGAAAGATCGTCCCGACCCTGGCGCGTCCGCCAGAAAACAAGCGCAGCCACGGCCACCACCGCCGCCAGCAGCGGCAGGGCCAAAACGTATCGAGATCGGTCAAATTTCATCGCGGCGCCTGGAAATCCCTATTTCCGATCCCCCGGAGAAAAAATGTCAAAGCATTGATCATTTCCAAAGCGCCACATTATGTGGCACAAATCAGACCGGGTCTAATCTTTTCAAGGTTTGATTGTGCAGCACCCGAATCATTAGCAACTTCTTAGTATTACTCTGTTAAGTAAAGCCTTGACTTTGCGCGATGTTTGGGCAAGCTGGGCGCATGAAATGGAATCAAACCGCCTGGCGCCGGCACGCGGCAACGCTGCCCGGTTTTCTAACTCCGTTGGTCAAAGGGCTGGGGCGGAGCGAGCGGCGAGCGGGAGCGGCTCTCTATGTCGAAGGGCTGCTGTTACCCGGCCAGCGCAAATCAATCGAGCCCATGGCCCTGCGTCTGGGAGCGGACGCCCAACGCTTGCAGCAATTCATCACCGACAGTCCTTGGGAGGAAGCCGGAGTGTGGCAGGCCGTGCGGCAGGAGGTGGTGGAGCGCCTGGAACCGCTGCAAGCCTGGATCGTGGATGAGACCGGCTGGCTTAAACAAGGAACCCATTCGGTGGGCGTGGCCCATCAATACTGCGGAGCGGCGGGCAAAAAGGCCAACTGTCAAGTCAACGTGCAGGTGGCCGTGAGCGATGGTATGGTGGCCGCGCCGGTGGGAGCCAGGCTGTATCTGCCCGCAAGTTGGGCCGGGGATCGGGAGCGGCGCCTCCAGGCGGGCGTGCCGGAAGAGATGGAGTTTGCCACCAAACCGCAAATCGCCCTGGAATTGATGGCCGCAGTCTTGGCTGACGGAGTGCCCAAGGCCCCGGTGCTGGGAGATTATGTCTATGGCATCAACGGGCCGTTCCGGGACGGCGTGAGGCGTTTGGGCATGGAGTTTTTCCTGCAAATTGACTGTGGCCAGCTTTCCGGCTGGGCTCACCCGGTGGCGGTGGAAAAGAAACACAAGTATTGGCATGTGGTGCCGGGCCACCCTTCCGCCCAGGGGCTGACTCAATTGTGGGCTGAACAAAAGTCGGTCCACTGGCACCCTGCCTCGTGGAAAGCGGCGGACGGCAAAACCCGAGGCACGCGTCTGGCGTGGATGAAGGTCTATTTGCCGAGCGCTTTGGAGCGGGGAGCCGACGCTTTGGAGGAACTTTGGCTGGTGGCCGACTGGCCGGAGGGACAAACCGAACCTTATCACTTCTATCTGGCTCATTTGCACCGCCCGCCCACCGCATCCCGCTGTCTGCGCCTGAGCCGCTCCCGCTGGAACGTGGAGCAGTATTTCCAGCGCGCCAAGGACGATTTGGGACTGGACCATTATGAGGGGCGTAGCTGGCGCGGATTTCATCATCACCTGATGATGGCCGTGCTGGCCTATTTGTTTGTCGCGGCAGTGTACCTCCGCGCTAAAAAAAACTTCTGGTGTGACTTGGGAACAGACGCTGAACGCGATGCGGCCGTGGCTGGTGAGGTGGATCGGCTTTTGCAGTTGCTGCGGAACAAAATGGAACGATAGCACTTAACAGAGTAATATTAGGAGCGCGACCGTCCCGGTCGCATCCGTCGGCGTCTCGCCGACGGAAGTCGCGCTTTCGGCGCGTTCAGGCATACAGTGAACTTTTCAGCATGTCGCTAATGATTCGGGGTGTAGCAGTGCCCGCGCCATGCGCAAATTGGGCGGTGACATACAAGTGAAGAGCGACGGCCCCGGCGCCGGAGCCACCTTCTCCCTCAACCTGCCCCTTTCCTCCCCGCCCGCCAAATAAGCACCGCGGCTCCATTCTGGGGAAAGGGCCAACAGCCCATCAAAAAGTAGGAGACGCCGTAAACGAACATGCCGCCGCCAAGGGATGAATTTCCGCACAATTGTTTGACAGCCCGTTAAACAACTGCGGAGCTGTTTAACGGGTTGCTGTGCATTTTGCCATGGGAGCCAGCTGGTAGTGTCCTAATTTGATATTATAAATCTCCCCAATATAAGATTAAAACCCAAGCCAATATGTGTCCAATTGCAACCAGTGAGTATAAGGTCAAAATCGGAAACATTTTGGGATGTTGCTTCAGGGCAAAACCACTGGAAATCAAGGCAAGCAAAGCTGCAATGGGAAAAACTGGCGCAAAAAACGCAGCGGAAAATCTTAAATTATCCAAAAGCGGTTGGCTCGTGGCCATCAAATGCAAAAGCGTAAATGCGGCGAGTGGCAGCGTACAAACGCTTGCAAAAATGAAAGATTTCCAACTGCCGCGTCTGCCGGATGCCGAGTTTTTATTTTCCTCTTGCATCTTTAACGATTTGAACTTGCACGGCCTTTTGCGCTGAATCCATTGCCGGTATTTCAAGCACTGCAACGAATCGTGTTCGTTCGTCATTCTTGCCGTCCATTAAAAGCGTCAGTTCCTTGCATGTCAACATTTGGCTGTCTCGGCCTCATGGAAAACATGTGGCTGTCCGATTGTTCGATTCCCGGCGGCCACCACCCTTCATCAGATGTCTTTTGCGCCAGGCCCCGCCACCGCCCGCTCTGTCCCCGAAATAAAATGCCTTGGGGCGACGCTCCAGCGGAGCCATCTTCGTTCGTGTATTCCGCGTGGTTCGTGGTGGAAAATCCCCTCCCAGTCTTTCCTCATTAGACCATGCCTTGCACCCCGTCGCCCCGGTGCCCGCCCGATTACAAAATTAGTTTAAAATAATTGTTGTTTCAAACAATATCTATGATATTCTTTCATCCTGAGTATTGCCTAAATATGGCCATGATGAAAAACTGAAACCCTGAACCAAACCCAAATTATGAACCCCCGCAACGGTAAAATCGCCCATCTCCCCCGCTCCATCCGCGACGAACTCAATCAACGCCTCGAACGCTCCCAACCTGCCTCCCTCATCCTCCCCTGGCTCAACGGCCTCGAAGAGGTCCAGGAAATCATCAAGGAAGAATTCGATGGCGTCCCCATCAGCGAACAGAACCTCAGCCAGTGGCGTCAGGGCGGTTTCCAGGAATGGCTGGTCCTCCGCGAGCTTTGCCAGGAGGCCGGCGATGTGACGGAGTTGGCCGAAGCCATGCAGGAGGAGACTGGGCAAGGCGTCCTGGCCGATGACGTGGCCGTGGTGCTGGCCGCCCGCTTCGGCACTCTTATCGCCAAATGGGACGGTGAGGTGGACGCCAAATT
>JBKQUS010000184.1:0-19922 GCA_052325505.1 Limisphaerales bacterium | reverse complement strand
CGAGCAGGCGTCCGGTGCCTTCTTCCGCAATGATTTTGATCAGGACGGGTTTTGCGCCGGGATAATAATGCGCGTGGCTGTTGTCGCGGGTCAGGCTGGTGAAAAAGGTGAAGCCCGCCTTCGTGGCCTGGGCGCTGTTCAGGCCGGTAAAACCCGCCGTCATGTTCAGAACGCGCACGATGGAGGTGCCGAGCGCTCCGGCTAATCCGCTCCCCGCATTTTGCGAAGGAATGATATTGTCATTTGCATTTTGCATGGTGGAATTGGCCCAAATCGCCAGCCACCAAGATTCGATCCAACGGCGTGCATAATTGACGATGTGACTCCCAGCAGCTTCGACACCTATTTGTCCACAAGTCTTCTGCGCAATTCCTCCGCGAAGATTTCGTAGATTATGGAGCGTCGTTCGGCAAAGAGGCACTCGATGACGGTCGCGCTTCGCCACAGGATAATGCGGTAGATCCCGACCCGTAGCCGCCAGTAGCCGGACAATTCGCCCTCAAGCGCCCTGACGTCTCCACGTCCGTGGGCCAGCGAGCGAATGGCCAGACGCATTTGCCGCCGCGGCTCCGGCGTCAGGCCGCGCAGGAACTCAGCCACTTGTGCTGAGGGCTTAATCATCATCCAAAGCGGAGAGCGGCACGAACCTGGTTTTGCCGGCCTGATGTTCGCGAATGGCTTTCATGGCTGCAGGGTTGCCCATCATCTCCAGCGTCTCGATGATGGCCTCCATGCGATTGGCGGAAAGGAGATAGGCCACCGTCTCATCATGGCGCGTGATGGCAATGGGCCGTTGTTCGGCCTGCTTGAGGAGACGCGTAAAATTCGCCTGGGCGTGCGCGACATTATACGTATTTTTCATACAATTATAAGTATCATGCCCGCGCCAGCCCGTCAACCTCCGGCGTTGAGCCTCACCCCGGGCTGCGCGGCGCGGAGGGGGGAGCCGCACTGGCCGCAGAAGTTGGCGGCGGACGGGGCTTTGAGGCCGCAGTGCGGGCAGGTCTGGCGGGATCTCTCATGGCGGAAATGAATGATCAAATTGCGGCAGTAGGGAAGCCAGTTAAAGGCGTAGGCCAGGATGAAGACGGAGTCCTTTTCGTAGAACAGGGCGTAGGCCAGGAAGAGAAGGGAACCGGCCAGACTCAGCCACCAGAACATCGGCGGCACGACAACCTGCCTGCGCTTTTCCGTGGCATACCACTGCACCAGAAAACGGGCCGAGAAAACGCCGTTGGCGCTCCAGCCGATGATTTTCCACGCGTTCCAAGCAACGCCCAGAAATTTTCCGTCAAACCAAAGCAAATGGTGCAGGCCATCCATGGTCATTCGGCCAGTAGTTTTTCCACCATCCCGCCCAAGTTGGCCCGAGCGTCCATGTTGCGCAGCAGGCCCTTTTTGTCGATCAGCCACATGGCCAGGATGCTTTCGATGCCGAATTGCACGGCGTATTTGTTCTGCCAGTACAGCCCGTCAAAGAACTGCGGCCACTCCATTTTATGGGCCGCGACGAATTGGGTCAGTTTGTCCTTGTCCTTGTCCAGGCTGATGCCGACGATCTCAAATCCCCTGTCATGGAACTGGTCATAAGTCTTCTTGACATCAGGCACTTCCGCCACGCACGGCGGGCACCAGGTGGCCCAGAAATCGACCAGCACAACCTTGCCCCTGAGTTTGGCCAGGTCCACGCTGCGTCCGTCCACGGCGGTGAAGCGTAGTTCGGGCGGTTTGCCGAACGCATCCAGTTTCTTCAGCTCCGCGGCGGCGGCGGTTTTCAATTTGTCCGGCGCGGGGCCGTTGGCAATTTCCTGGAGCAAGGGGCGGGCCTTGTCCGGCGGGCTGTTCAGGGCCAGGGTCCACAGAATCTGGAAATGCTTCTCCCCCTTCATGGCGGGATCGCCGAGCAGCGATTTTCCCGTGGCCTCAATGCGGGACATTTGATTGGTCTGGCCCCATTGCACGGGCAGCAGCAACAGTTGAAACTCCATCAATTTGGCGTCCGCAGCATTGCTGTCGGTTGAAAACCGGTTATAAAAATCCCTCGATTTGTCCGCCATCGCTTCGATGTATGGAAGGTAAAACTTCTCCCTTTCCCCGGCAGTCGGCGAGGTGCGGTTCCATTCCGGCGGGACGGGCGGCGGTTGGTGGTTGGCATTGGTCAGCTCGGTCCAGGCAGCGCCGGCCTCCTTCGCTTGGAGCTTGTGGGCGAGCGGATCGGATTGGGACGGCGCGCCGGCATTTTCCGCCGGCGCCGCCGCCGCCGCAAAGAGGCCCGTCCACACCGCCGCGATGATGAGTCCAGCCAGGGACAGAACATTGTTATTGCTGCGCATAAACTATGTATTTAACCGGCTGCGGTGTAATCGACGCGGAGCGCTTTTCCAAGACAATTCAGGACTTTACTGCTGCAGCGCCTTCTCATCCAACTCGACGCGGGCCTTTTTTCGGGTGGACTCAAGCAGGATGGCGCACGGTTCGAGGCACGGCAGGGCGCTTTTTGCCCCGGGGGGATCGGGCGGCAGGCCCTCCACGGTCCAGAGACGGCGCTTCAAGCATAAATCTTTTTGACAGCAAGCCTGGATGACCGCGCCGGCCGCCGCGTCGTCCAGCCGCGCCGTGATGCGGAACATGCCCGTTTGCCGTTCGGCAAACTCGCGGTAGGAAGTCACGGGCGGCAACGGCGCCTGCGCGGCGAACCAGTCGGCCACAGCGCCCGGATACAACAGGTTGAGGGCCGCGCCCAGGGCGTTTGCGTCGCGGGCCGTTACCCGCCAGCCGCTTTGCAAATCCGGCGCGGACTTGAGCGGACGAAACGCACCGCGGGCGGTGAATTGGGCCACCGGACGGATGTCATTCTGCCCCAGCAGGCGCAGTGTGGCGCGGCCGCAGTCGCTGTCCGCGACGTGGCGCAACTCAAAACCGCGCTCGATGCGCCGGATCCATACCTGGCCAAAAACCGATTCGGATTCAAGGCCGGCCACAAATGCCGACAGTGCGGGGTTGTAGTCCATCAGCCTCCGGCGACGATGCGGACGATCTCCAACCGGTCGTCGCGCGCCAACTGCCGCCGGGAAAATTCCGAAGGGGCCACCGCCTGGCCGTTATGTTCCACCACCACGCTGCGCGGCGGCAGCTTTTGTGCCAAGAGGAATTGCTCGATGGAACAGGGGATCGCCGCGGCGATCCGCTGCCCGTTGGCGATGACGCAGGAGTCGTCCATTCAAATCAAATGGAGTTTGGAGCTTTCATGCGGTCAGCACGGCGTCCCAATCCTTCCAGACCGGGTCGTAGCCCAAGCGGCGCAGCACGGCCTCGACTTCGCGGGGCGAACGATCGTCGGCGATTTGAAACTGGCCGGTGGCATTGGTCGTGCCGTCCGGGCCGGCCCATTCGCTGGCCGCCGCCGTGTCAATAATACGTCCGCGCCTGGTCTGATGCGTTTTTTCCCGTCCGGCCCCCGTGTAGCCGCCCGGCTCGGTGTGGCTGCCGGCGCTCATTAGGGTGATGCCAACTTGAATAAGGCCGTCGCGCAGTCGGGGCGATTCACGCGTCGATAAAACGAGGGCGGCGTCGGGAAAAACCAGGCGCAAGGCGCAGACAAGCTGGGTCATTTCGCGCTCCGACATGTAAGTCAGGGGCTGAAACTGGCCGGCGCAGGGGCGGAAGCGGGGCAGGGAAATGGACAATTGGGCCTTCCAGCAATGGCGCAACAAATAATCGGCGTGGGCGGCGAGGCACAACGCTTCGCGCCGCCAATCAGCCAGTCCGTGGAGCGCGCCGATGCCCAGGCGCCGGAATCCCGCGGCGTAGGCCCGCTCGGGAGTTTCCAGCCGCCAGTCGAAGTTGCGTTTCGGACCGGAAGTATGCATGGCGGCATACACGGCGCGATCGTAAGTTTCCTGATATACCACCAAGCCTTCGGCTCCCGCTTGGACGATGGGGCGATATTGCGCGGTTTCCATCGGCCCCACTTCGAGTGAGATGGCGGGAAAGTCCGTGCGCAGAGCCTGCACGCAATCGGCCAGGTATTGTGTGGAGACAAATTTGGGATGCTCACCCGCCACGAGCAGAATGTTACGGAAGCCCTGCTCCCGCAGCGCCTGCGCCTCCCGCATCATTTCAGGCACGGTCAGGGTCACGCGCAAGATGGGATTGTCGCGGGAGAAGCCGCAATACTGACAGTTGTTGATGCACTCGTTGGAAAGATAAAGGGGCGCAAAAAGGCGCATGACGTTGCCAAAACGCCGGCGGGTCAGGGCGCGCGAATGCCGGCAGAGTTCCTCCAGATACCGGCCGGCCGCGGGTGAAATCAACGATGCGAAATCGGACAGCGACCATTGGCCCGCACGGGCGCAACGGCGCGCTTCCGCGTCCGAGGCCGTCAGGGAGTGCTGATGCAGCGTCTGCAAAGGAAGCGCGTTAAATTCACGAACAAAACTCACAAAAGGAGATTAGCAGAAAAGGGGGAAATAACAAATCAGGGCTGTGATAAACCTGGTCCAGGGGTGGAGTGGTTGCTTTTAATCATAATCTTAATCTCTGAGGATTAAGATCAAGATTAAGAGTGAGATTAGGAGGAAGCAGAATCCGCCGTGAATTGCCGGTGTCTGGTGAACACAGGGCGCAAGGCGGACGACAGCTCGTCCTGGATGGATTGCCATTCGCGATAGAGCTTCACGTTGGCCTTGTTGGGGCGGGCGGTTTCCGCGCGGTTCAATTGCACGAATTTTCCGGTGATGTCATTGATGCCAACCTTTTCGCCGCGCTGCACATGCCAGCACCACATGGCCTGCAAGGCCGCCCCGTAGGCCGCGCCTTCGCTTACCTGGATCGTGACCACTTCGGCGTCAAAGATGTCTGCCATGATTTGCCGCCAAACACGCGATTTGGCCCCGCCGCCGGTCACGCGAATCTGGTCCGGCTTGACGCCCAATTGGCGCAGCCGTTGCAAACCGTAATTCATTCCCATCGTCACCCCTTCCATGGCGGCCCGCGCAAAACAGGCGGCGGTAAAAGTTTTTTGGTTGGCCCCGAACCACACGCCCGTGCCGTGCGGCACGTTGGGCGTCCGTTCCCCTTCCAAATAGGGCAGGAGCATCAAGCCGCCCGAACCGGCGGGCGCGCGGGACGCCTCGGCGGCGAAGCGATCGTGCGTCCAGTCAAACTCCTTCCGCACCATTTCCGTCGCGGTAGTTACATTCATGGTGCAAAGCAGGGGCAGCCAGCGGTTGGTCGAGTCGCAAAAGGCGGCGATCTCGCCTTGCGGATCGATGACCGGCTTTTCCGCACAGGCGTAAATTGTGCCGCTGGTGCCGAAACTGGCCGTGACCACGCCTGCTCTCGTGTTGCCCGTGCCGATGGCCCCCATCATGTTGTCGCCTCCGCCCGCGCTGACCAGTACGGTGGTCTTGAGGCCCAATTCCCTGGCCGTGGCTGGGGAGAGAAAACCGGCCGGCTCATCGCTGCCGATCAACGGCGGCAGCGCGCGGGACAGGCCCGGGTCAATGGCATTGGCCGCCGCCGGAGAAAAGCGGCGCTTCCTGACATCCATCAAGGCCGTGCCGCTGGCATCGCCGCATTCCATGACCTTGTTGCCAGTCAGCCAGAAATTTAAATAATCGTGCGGCAGGAGCACCGTACGCAGGCGGGCGAAATTCTTCGGTTCCTTGCGCTTGAGCCAGAGGATTTTCGGGGCGGTGAAGCCGGGCAGGATGGCGTTGCCGAGCCGGCGGACCGTGGCCTGCGGACCGCCCAATTTGGCCGTGATCAGATCGCATTCGGCCGCGGTCGTGGTGTCGCACCACAGTTTGGCCGCGCGAATGACGCGGACGTCCTTGTCGAGCGCCACGAACCCATGCTGTTGCCCGCTGACGCCGATGGCCGCGACCTCATCCGCCGAGGCCCCGGCCTGTTTGAGCGCGTTCTGGATGGCTTGGGCGGCCGCATCGCGCCAGGTATGGGGATGCTGTTCCTTTGCGCCGGGCGGCAGGCCCGGAATCAAACCGTAGGCCCGCGCCGCCTCGCCAACCACTTTGCCGCGTCCAGCCTCGACGACCAAAACCTTGGTCGATTGCGTTCCACTGTCAATACCAAGAAAGAGCTTTCTCATGTGGGGATGTGCGCGGACGGGCTATTCACTGCCGCGCAAGGCAAAAATGATCAATGCGAGCAGCGTGATCAGGACCGCCACGACTTCCAGCGCGGCACTGACCAGGATGACCGCCCAAATGGAGAGCCAGATGCCAAAAACCGCCGCGGCGAACAAGATAATTTCGGCGCGGGACCGTTCTTTAGTCAAATTCATCGGGCCGAAGTTATGATGAATCCCGAAATCGCGCAAGGCCGGAAAAAGCGGCAGGCGCGGCAGGCGCGATCTGCGCTGGACTGCCGTTATTGAGCAGTCCAATTGAACTGAACCAGCCGCATGGCGTTTCCGATTCGGGTATAATCGTGCATTTGCCCTTGAGCGATTGGCACTGGATTGTTGGGTGGAACGGGATCGATCATTGGGACCGCCCAACGCCAGTACTCAACGTGACCGTCGGCAAAGGATAAATTGCCGCCTTGATTATGCCGATTTGAGGGCATGTCAAACCAGTAAGAACCATAATATCCATCATCGGGAATCGGATATCCGAACTGATCGTCCTCGAGCGTGCCCTCATTCTCGTCTATGAAGACAAAAAGATGGGTTGGCGTGGGATTCGTGATCGCTGAGAATTTTTGAAAACAAGGACAAAACGTGTCCACCGGAAGGTTGTAAAAGTCTGGGGAAGTTAACATTCCCAAGCCGTTAACGGACTGGCTCATGTTGTAACTCCGGTTTCGCGGTTGGGGGAGCGGATTCCCGTTTGTGTCCTGAATGGTGGACATGTCGGAGGGGCAATGGTAAATCGCGGTTTGGGTATTATACGGAAAGAGCAGCCCATTCTGGATGTTTGACGCGGTGGTATCCGTGCGGGCATCCCCAAGACACCACGACATTTGGCCTATGTACCCGCGGTTTTCCACGTCAACGGAGTTGTTTGGACAAAACACGCCTTCATAATTGTTGGCATACATCTCCCAGCAGAGTTGCAGTTGCCTCAGATTGCTCATGCAATTGATGCGCTTGGCTTCCTCTTTGGTTTTGGCCAGGGCGGGCAGGAGCAGCGCCGCCAGAATGGCAATGATGGCAATGACCACGAGCAACTCGATCAGGGTGAAGGCCACAGCGCAACCAGATGGCCTGGCCATGTCTCGCCCAGGGACTTGACCCGCGCTGTTCGATGGATGGGTCATGGTGCTGCGTTCGGATGCATCATTTTTAGCTCATTTCCGCGCAAAATCCAGCTAAATCTTCAAAACTTTCAGCATAAGGGTTTCCCCTACACAAAATGATCATCAAGAAATAATCGTTGCCATAATGCGAATCATTACTATAGTGCAATGAGTGAGAGTTGGTTCCATAATGAAATGTGTGGCGGCTGCCGCCGTCGTGCTCGGGCTGGGCACGGGCTGCGCCGGCATCGCCACGACCCAGAGCTTTTCGCCTCTGATGTTCTTCCTGCCCGGGCTGGTTGAGACCAAGCCCGGCACTCCGCAGATTGTTCCAGTCATGCAACCGGCAAAGTCGGCGCAGATTGCGTCCAACAGGGATTCGGCCACATTAAACTAAGACTATGAGATTTCCACTCGCGTTGACGGCGAAGATCGCCGCGCACATTGTCAAACATAAGTTATTGCGCACGCCCAAGTTCGCCCTGGTGCTGCAACTTGAGCCGCTGCACACCTGCAACCTGACCTGCACCGGCTGCGGGCGCATCCGCGAATATTCCACCAATCTCAAGGACATGATGCCGCTGGAGGATTGCCTGGCGGCGGCGCAGGAGTGCGACGCGCCCATGGTTTCCGTTTGCGGCGGCGAGCCGTTGATCTATCCCAAAATCGAAGAGTTGGTGGCCGGGCTGCTCAAGCAGGGGCGCATTGTTCATCTCTGCACCAACGGCATGTTCATGCGCAAAAAAATGCGGGATTATCTGGCCGCCGTTTATGACCGGAAACAGGAGCCGGCACTTGCGCGGCTGCTGAAGAAGAATTTGCTCACGGAAAAAGAGGCGGAAGCCATTCGCAAAGGCAAATCAGACGCCCGCCCCGTCATTCGCCCGACGCGCTGGATGTTTTGGAATGTCCATATCGACGGGCTGGAATACACCCACGACTTGATCGTGGAACGCGAAGGCGTTTTCAAGGAATGCGTCGATGCCGTCAAGATGGCGAAAATCCTCGGCTACCAGGTGGCCACCAACACGACGGTCTATAAGGAAACCGACGTCAAGGAAATCGGGGAGATGTTCGAGTTTTTCTCGTCGCTGGAGGTGGACGCGCACACCATTTCGCCGGGATATGAATATGACGCGGCCAAGAAGGACATGCTCAAGCGCCTGGGCAAAAAGCCGGAGGATTTCTTCCTGACACGGGAAACAACGCGGGAAAAATTCAAGGACGTGGAGAAATGGGGGGATCGCTTCACCATCATCGGCACGCGGGTTTATCAGGAGTTTTTGGCGGGCAAGCGCGACTTGACCTGCACGGCCTGGGCCATTCCCACCCGCAATGTCCGCGGCTGGAAGGCCCCGTGCTATTTAATCACCGACGGCCACTATGCCGGCTACAAAGAGATGTTGCAAAAGGTGGATTGGAACAGTTACGGCGTGGTGGACGGCGTGGCGCGCGATGCCCGTTGTGAAAACTGCATGGTGCATTGCGGGTATGATCCCAGCGGCGCACTGAGCACCAAAGTGGGGGACACTTGGAAGAATCTCAGCTACAATTTCAGCTCCAAGCCCCAGCCCTATTACGCGGGCCGCGCGGTCAAGGCGTTTAACGGCGCTTCCATCGGCAAGGGTCATTTGGCCCAGGCCAAGGCGGCCATCAACGCTACTGCCGGCGGCTGCGGCTCGGGCGACACCTCGCAGAAAGACGAATTGATGGCGAAAATTGCCAACACCAAGAAGGCTTGACGTGAAAACGTTGTTCCTTTCGCCTCCCAGCTTTGACGGGTTCGACGGCGGGGCCGGGTCCCGTTACCAGGCCCGGCGCGAAGTGACGTCTTTTTGGTACCCGACTTGGCTGGCCCAGCCCGCCGCGCTCGTGCCCGACAGCAAGTTGATGGACTGCCCGCCGCATGACATCGGGGTCCAGCAGTGTCTGGCCGAGGCGAAAAACTTCGACCACGTCATCATCAACACCTCGACGCCGTCGTTGAAAAACGATTGCAAAGTGGCCGAGGCCATCAAACAACAAAAGCCCGCCACGAAAATCGGCTTCATCGGCGCCCATGCCGCCGTCCTGCCCACCGAAACCTTGAAGGCCTCGCCCGCGATTGACTGGGTGGGGCGCAAGGAATTCGACTTTACATGCAAGGAAGTGGCCGAGGGGCGGCCGCTGTCGGGGATCGACGGCCTGTCTTATCGCGATGCGGGCGGGAAAATCATTCACAACCGCGAACGCGATTTGATCAGCAACATGGATGTCCTGCCCTGGGTGGTGGACACTTACAAACGCGATCTGCAAATCGAGAAGTATTTCATCGGTTACCTGTTGCATCCGTATCTGAGCCTTTACACGGGACGCGGCTGCCCGGCGCAATGCACGTTCTGCCTCTGGCCGCAAACCATCGGCGGCCATAAATACCGCGTCCGCTCCCCCGAAAATGTGGCGGGCGAGATGGCCTACGCCAAAAAAGTGTTCCCCCAGGTGCGGGAGTTCTTCTTCGATGACGACACCTTCACCGCCAATCTGCCGCGCGCGCGCGAAATCGCCAAAAAACTGGCCCCGCTCGGCTTGACCTGGTCCTGCAACAGCCGGGCCAACCTGGATTACGACACCATCAAATTTTTCAAAGAATCGGGCCTGCGTTTGTTTTTGGTTGGTTACGAAAGCGGCAACCAGGAAATTCTCAATCGCATCAAGAAGGGCATTGATTTGGAGGAAATGCGGCGCTTTACGACGGCCTGCAACAAGGCCGGCGTGGTCATCCATGGCACGTTCATCCTCGGTTTGCCTGTCGAAACCAGGGAAACGATCGAGCAGACGATCCGTTTCGCGATGGAGCTGGACGTTTTCAGCATCCAGGTTTCGCTGGCCGCGCCTTATCCTGGCACGGAACTTTACGAGATGGCCCGGCAAAACGGCTGGTTCGCAAAAAAGAAAGACAAGACCGACATCGTGCATGAAGACGGCTTCCAACAAAGCTCCCTGGAATATCCGGGCTTGAACAAGGAGGAGATTTTTGAGGCGGTGGACCGTTTTTATCGGGCCTACTATCTGCGGCCCAAGCCGATCCTGCGCATCATCAAGACGATGTTGGAGGACAAGGACGTGTTTGTCCGGCGCTGCCGTGAAGGCTACGAATTTTTCAAGAGCCTGCGCCAGCGCAAGGCCGACCTCGCCGCCTCCCGCGCCGTCTCCTCCGCCACGCCCGTCGCGGCGTAATTAAAATCCGTCAGGCGGGTTGCAGTTTACGACCGGGCAAAAAGCGGATTTCCACGCGTTTTTCGAGCGCGGAAGCAATGCGCCGCAACATTTCCAAGGAATGGCCGTCGTAATCTGCATCTTCAAGTCGGGAGATAACGGATTGGGTCGTGCCAACTTTGCGCGCCAGATCGGCCTGCGAAAGCCTGGCTTTGGTGCGAAGTTCGTAAATCTTCCGGGCAATGTCCAGATTGTCCTGTTCCTGTTCAACCAAGTCAGCCATTTCCTGGCTTTTTCCGGTGAGTCCCTCGACAAGTGCCAGTGCATCACTGGTGCGCTTTTGAGTCTTTTGGCTACGCATTTTCAATATCTCCTATAAATGTGTGGGCGGCAGGGCTGGCAACAAATGTACGCTTGCGCTCCACTGCCCGGTTGATCTCAACGATTGGCACTTCATTTTCTTTGGTTATCGCGTGGGCCAGCACGGCGACGTTTCGGCCATGAAAAAAATAAAGAATCCGATAATTGACCGTGCCGAGTCTGGCTCTCAACTCGTAAATGCCATCTCGCAGCAAATCGGCCTCGGGCCGTCGCAATTCATGGCCTAATTCCACCAGGCGGCGAATGCGAACCACGCACTTGGCATACGCCTTCGGGTTCCTCGCCCGCAAGTCCTTCAACCACTCCCACACGGGAGCAACGCCATCGGCATCCTGAAAGAAAAGCAGCCTGGTGTGCGGCATACGATAATCCCCAATCAATCTATCGCAAACATGCGATAATTGTCAACCTGAAATTTTAGGTAAACGAATCGTGGAGATTTACAAGCAGCAGATCGGAAGTTAGTTCTGCCTAAAAGGTTCCGCCATCACTTCATCAACTCTTCCGCGATCTGCACCGCGTTCAACGCCGCGCCTTTGAGCAGTTGGTCGCCTGCCACCCAAAAACACAGGCCGTTGTCAAACGCGCTGTCCTTGCGCAGGCGGCCCACCTGGCAATTGTACTTGTCGCTCGCATACAACGGCAGCGGATATTCCTTTTTGTCGGGATTATCCACCACGTCCAGGCCGGGCGCTTTTTTGAGCACCTCGCGGGCCGCTTCCACGGTGACTGGTTTCTCAAACTCCGCGCTCACCGCGATCGAATGCGCCCGATAAACCGGCACGCGCACGCACGTCACGCTGGCGCGAAAGGCCGGGTGATGCATGATCTTCCGCCCCTCGTTTTCCATTTTGACTTCTTCCTTGGTGTAACCGTTGGGCAGAAACACATCCACCTGCGGCAGGACGTTGAAGGCAATTTGATGCGGATAAACTTCCTTCGTCACCGGTTCCCCGGCCACGATTTGCTCCACCTGCCGCTTTAGTTCCTGGATGGCTTTTGCCCCCGTGCCGGAGACGGCTTGGTAACTGGAGGCAAAAATGCGTTTGACATGGAATGCCTTGTGCAACGGGAACAGCGCCATCAGCGTAATGGCCGTCGTGCAATTCGGGTTGGCGATGATGCCCTTGTGCCGCCGGATGTCGCTGGCGTTGACCTCCGGGACGACCAGCGGCACCGACTCATCCATGCGGAACGCGCTGGAATTATCGACCACCACGCAGCCGGCTTTGACGGCGATGGGAGCAAATTCCTTCGATATGGCGCTCCCGGCGCTGAAGAGGGCAATCTCGATCCCTTTGAAGGAATCCTTGGTCAATTCCGCCACGGCAACGGGCTTGCCGCGAAAGGGCAGTGTCTTGCCGACGGAGCGGGCCGAAGCGAGCAGGGTCAGTTTGCCCACGGGAAAATTCCGCTTCTCCAGCGTCTTGAGCATTTCGATGCCGACGGCGCCTGTCGCGCCGACGATTGCCACATGCGGTTGTGCATTCATAAAAGGGGCTGAATATACTGCCAAAGGGGATGGGGGTCAAACCTGGCCTGCTCTTCCAGCGTGCGCCACATGGGCGGCATGGGCCGCGCCCGGCTTGAGCGGCGAATCCTCGCGCAGCTTGCCAATGACCCGAGGGAGATGCTTCAACAAATAATCGATCTCTTCGTCCGTATTGTAAAAGCCCAGGCTGAAACGCACGCAGCCGCGCGCCCGCCCCGGCTTCATGCCCATCGCGGTCAGGACGTGGGACGGATCGAGCGAACCGGTGGTGCAGGCCGAACCGCTGGAGACACAAATGCCCAGATGGTCCAGTTGGTGCAAAATGGCCTCGGCTTCGACGGATTCGAACGCGATGTTGCTCGTGTTCGGCAGGCGCGGTTCCTTGGCCCCGGTGCGAATCGTGTTCGGGATGGCGCTCAGGATGGTGTTTTCCAGCCGGTCACGCATGGCGCGCACCCTGGTGTTCTCGTCCTCGAGATGGGCCACGGCCAATTCCGCCGCCCGCCCGAAGCCAACGATGCTGGCCACATTCTCCGTACCGCCGCGCTTCCCCCGTTCCTGATGCCCGCCGATCAGATACGGCTGGAATTTCACTTTGCGCCTGACGTAGAGCAGGCCGACCCCTTTGGGCGCGTGCAGCTTGTGCGCCGAAAGCGTCAGAAAATCCACGCCCAATCCGTGGGCATCGATCTTCAGCTTGCCCGGCACCTGGGTGGCGTCGGTATGGAAGAGCACATCCTTGCTGCGGCAAATCGCGGCAATTTCTTCAATGGGAAACACGACCCCGGTTTCGTTGTTGGCCCACATCACCGAAACAATGGCCGTGTCCGGGCGGATGGATTTATCCAGCAGATGCAGGTCGAGCGAACCGTCCGCGTCCACCGGCAGAAAAGTCACGTCACAGCCCCGTTTTTGCAGCACCTCGCCATGCCGGATGACGGCGGAATGCTCGACTGCGGTCGTCAGCACATGGCGTTTGCCGGGTTGCGTGGCCAGGGCGCTCTCGATGGCGGAATTATTGCTTTCGGTGCCGCAACTGGTGAAGACGACTTCCTTTGCATCGGCGTTGATCAATGCGGCGACTTTGGCCCGTGCGTCCTCGAGATGTTTGCTCACCTCCTTGCCGAAGCCATAGGCGCTGGAAGGATTGCCCCACCAATCGCGCAGGAACGGCAGCATCGCCTCCAGCACCTCCGGCGCGATCCGCGTGGTGGCGTTGTTGTCAAAATAATATGTTCTGCGCTGGCTCATAATTGTCCGATGGCAGTCGGACAACCAGTTTAAGCTCGCCGGGCAAAACTGCAAGCCACGAGCTGCCAAATTCAGCCATTCCATGGCGGCTATTCACCTATTGACCTCACGCAAACCTGAATCCAAGTGCATCCGGGAAATTTCCCAAGTTCAGCCGAATGCAGGTCTTCAGAGCAAGTTGGCGAACTCCTCTTTCGTGAGGCCCGCTTCGCGAATCAGCGCCCGCAGAGTCCCTTTGGCCAGTTCCCGATGATTAGGCACCGTGAGGCGGCGCATTTGCGGGTGGCGCAGAATAATGTGGCTGCCGGTTTGATGGTCCACCTCATAGCCCAACTTCTGAAAAGCGCGGATGGCGTCCTGGCCGGAGCAAACAGGCTGGCGGCTCATGCCGGAATCTCTACAATTTCTTCACTGATGGGCGGGGGTGTCGGTTCGCCATGTTTCTTGAGGCTGGCCAGATACCCGGTCATGGCGTCTTTGATGTTGGCCAGAGCTTCGGCACGTGTCTTGCCTTGCGAGATGCAGCCAGGCAGCGCAGGGCACTCTGCCACGAAAACTCCGTCCTCATCCGGCCCAATCACGACTCGGTATTTCATGTTCCTAATCTGCGAGCGTCGCATCGAAAAGTCAACTGCCGCGTCCCGCTTCGCGCGGTTTGGTGGCCGTCTGCAAAGACCTCAATTCTCATACTTTAGCCTTTAGCCTTCAGCCTTCAGCCTTTACCCTCCCGCCCCAGCTATGACGCATGCCTCTTTGAGCGCGGAGCAACACGGCCGGCTGTTGCAAAGCGCCTTGTTCAATCATGACATCGCTCCGGTCCCGCCGGAACGCCGGTCCTGGCGTTGGTGGAATTTCGCCGCCCTCTGGATTTCCATGTCGGCGTGCATTCCCACTTACATGCTGGCCTCCTCCTTGATCGGCGGCGGCATGAATTGGTGGGAGGCCATTGCGACCATTTTTCTGGGCAATGTCATTGTGCTCATCCCGATGATCTTGAACGCCCACGCCGGCACGCGCTACGGCATTCCGTTCCCGGTTTATTGCCGGGCAGCATTCGGCACCAAAGGCGCAAATGTCCCGGCGATGTTGCGCGCTTTGGTGGCCTGCGGGTGGTTCGGCATCCAAACATGGATCGGCGGCGAAGCGATTCACAAAATCCTTGCCGTTTTCTTTCCGTCGCTGGGCGGGGCGGCCAACAACGTCTTCGGCATCACGCTGCCGCAGTTTCTTTGTTTCCTCTTTTTCTGGGCCATCAACATGTTTGTCATATATAAAGGAATTGATACGATCCGCTTCCTCTTGAACATCAAGGCGCCGCTGCTGATCGCCCTCGGCTTGCTGCTGCTGGCTTGGGCCTACCGGGCCGCGGGCGGATTTGGGCCGATTTTGTCCCAGCCTTCCGCCTTCGACCCGGGCCAGCCCAAGAGCGGACAGTTCTGGCTGTTCTTCGTTCCGGCGCTGACTGGCATGATCGGGTTTTGGGCGACACTCTCGTTGAACATCCCGGATTTCTCCCGCTACGCGCACACCCAGCGCGACCAGGTCATCGGCCAGGCCATCGGCTTGCCTTTCACCATGGCTCTTTACTCTTTCATCGGCGTGGCCGTGACTTCGGCCACGACCATCATCTTTCACCAAACGATTTGGGACCCGGTGGATGTTTTAACCCGCTTCACCAATTCTGTCGTGCTGGTGGTATCCATGCTGGGCGTGTGCATCGCCACCCTGGCCACGAACATTGCCGCCAACGTCGTCAGTCCGGCCAATGACTTCGCCCATCTGGCGCCCCGCAAGATTTCCTTTCGCCTCGGCGGATTCATCACCGGCATCGTTGGCATCCTGATGATGCCCTGGAAATTGCTGGCCGATCCGTCCGGTTACATTTTTACTTGGCTGGTGGGCTACAGCGCGTTGCTCGGCCCCATCGGCGGCATCCTGATCGCGGACTACTTTGTCTGGCGGCGCTGCCGGCTGGATTTGTTCGCGCTCTACCACGAGGAGGGCGAATACCGGTTCACCAAGGGCTTCAGCATCCCGGCGCTGCTGGCGCTGACCGTCGCCGTGCTGCCCAATCTGCCGGGCTTCCTGGCCACCATCAAACTTCTGCCAAAGGAAAACGTCGCGCCTTTCTTTATTTCGCTCTACAATTACGCTTGGTTTGTGGGATTCTTTGTCGCGTTCGCCGTCTATCTCGTGGCGAGAAAGTTGTCGGCGCGCGGAACAGCCAAACCGACCGGAAATTAAATCGTAAAATATGAAAACGCCCGTTCTGCCTCCCTTCGATTATCAACCCAAGCCTTACACCGGCAAGTCCGCCGCGGAAGTCTTGCAACTGCGCCGCCAGTTTCTCAGTCCCGGCATTTTCCTTTATTACAAGAAACCCATCATGCTGGTCGAAGGCCGGGGCCAGTACATTTTCGACGAAACGGGGCGGCGCTATCTCGACGGCTTGGCCGGCATTGTCACCGTCAGCGTCGGCCACTGCCACCCGCACGTCGTCGAGGCCGCGCGCCGGCAGAACGAGACCCTCCAGCATTCCACCACCATTTACCTGCATCCCAACATCGCCGAATACGCGGAGCAGCTCGCCGCCAAAATGCCGGGCGAATTGAAAGTGTGCTACTTCGTCAACTCCGGCTCCGAGGCGAATGACCTGGCGCTGCTCATGGCCCGCGCCTGCTCCGGCAATTTCGACATCATCGCCCTGCGCAACGGCTACCACGGCGGCAGCATGTCCACCATGGGCCTGACCGCCCACAGCACCTGGAAGTTCAACGTGCCCCACAGTTTCGGCGTGCATCACGCCATCACGCCCGATCCCTATCGCGGCGCCTGGGGCCGCACCGATCCCGCCGCCGGCAAAAACTACGCGGCTGACGTTAAAAGTCTGATTGACTATGCCAGTTCTGGGCAGGTGGCCGGGTTCATCGCCGAATCGATTCAGGGCGTGGGCGGCGTGGTTGTTTATCCCGACGGCTATTTGCAACAGACCTACCAGCACGTCCGCGCCGCGGGCGGCCTCTGCATTGCCGACGAAGTCCAGACCGGATTCGGCCGCACCGGCACGCATTATTGGGGCTTTGAAAGCCAGGGCGTGACGCCCGACATTGTCACCATGGCCAAGGGCATCGGCAACGGCTGTCCCCTGGCCGCCGTGGTGACGACCGCGAAGATTGCGGAAGCCCTGACCCGCCGGATTCACTTCAACACCTTCGGCGGCAACCCGGTGGTTTGCGCCCAGGGCAAAGCCGTTCTTGAAGTCATCGAGCGGGAAAAACTCCAGGCCAATTCCCTGAAAGTTGGCGCTCATCTTTTCGCAGGCCTGGAAAAGCTGAAGGCGCGACACAACCTGATTGGCGACGTGCGCGGCAAGGGATTGATGCTCGGCGTTGAACTGGTCAAGGACCGTGTCGGCAAAGAACCGGCCAAAGCCGAATGCGCGCAAGTGGTGGAGAAATGCCGGGATCTTGGGCTGTTGCTGGGCAAAGGCGGTTTATGGGGCCAGACCATCCGCATCGCCCCTCCCATGTGCCTCACCCTGCCCGACGCCGACTTCCTGCTCGACGTCCTCGACACCGCCCTGGCGTCCCTCTAACGGGATGGCCAACATCGACACATATTAGGGGTCAGTCCTAGAAAAATGACAAAATGAGATTGACGGGTGGTGTTTGGCCTGTCAGGTTGGAGCCAATTTATGGCTCGTCCTCTTCGCATTGAATATGCCGGCGCGGTTTACCACCTCATGGCCCGCGGCAACCAGGGGCAGCCGATCTTTCGCGATGACCAGGATCGCACGCGGTTCTTGGAAACACTGGGTGAAGCGTGCGCGAAAACCGGCTGGTGGATTCATGCCTATGTCCTCATGGGCAACCATTATCATCTGCTGGTGGAAACGCCGGAAGGCAATCTGGTGGCAGGTATGAAGTGGTTGCAGGGCACCTACACCCAGCGTTATAACCACCGGCACAATGTGTTCGGGCATTTGTTCCAAGGCCGCTACAAGGCCGTGGTTATCGACGGCCAATCTCCCGCTTATTTCGAAGTGGTGGGGACCTATATCCATCTGAATCCGGCGCGGGCGGGGCTCATTCGTGTGGGGAAGGAACCGTTGCGGCGCTATCGCTGGAGCAGTTTTCCTTGGTATTTGAAGTCAGCGGGGCAAGGGCCACCCTGGCTGCGGCGCGACCGGGTGTTGAAAGGGCTAAAATTGACGGAGAAAAACCGCCGGGGCTACGAGGCCTACATGGAAAGCCGCGTCTTGGAATTGGGCCTCAAGGCCGGACGCCAGGAACTGGAGGAACGATGGCGGGAATTGCGCCGCGGCTGGTATGTGGGCGGGGAAAGCTTCCTTGAGCAATTGAAGGAAAAGTTGGGGGCTGTGGTCGCTGGCAAGAGGCGCGAATCGCACAGCGGCGGAGCGCGGCGGGCTCACAGCGAAACGGCGGCGCGAACACTCCTGGCCGGGGGCCTGGCGGCGCTGGCACTGAAACCATCCGATTTGCAGGACCTGCCCAAGGGCGCACCGGAAAAAACCGCGCTGGCGTGGTGGTTGCGGCAGCGGACGACCGTGTCGCTGCGCTGGGTTGGACAAACACTGGCGATGGGGCACTATACGCGCGTCACCCAGGCGGTGAGTCGCATGAATCGAAAACCGGGTAGGAAGCTGGAAAAACTCAAACGATGTCTTTTAAACATGGGAAAAAGGACCGCGTGAGAAATCATAAATGTCATTTTTTAGGACCCTTTCCATGACCCTTCCACAGTTAACCGTTCCAAACAATCACGCGGCTGAATCTTGATGGTTCAGCCGCTTTTCGCTTAATTTCTGAACGCAACGGTAAACCGAGCAAATTATGCCCGACATTCGCCAAATTTCGGAGCTTTCACGACAGGAACTATACGGTTTGATATGGTCCTCGCCTGCCACGAAGGTAGCCGCTGACTTTGGTGTCTCGGATGTAGCAGTCCACAAACGATGCATTAAGCTGAATATCCCGCGACCCTCTCGCGGTTACTGGGCAAAATTGGCAGCAGGGCGCAGACCTCGAAAGAAACCGCTGCCTCCCACCGCTGACGAGGTCTTCGTCCAACTGGCCCAACGTCATGTAGGTAAGACCCTGGCTTTGCCAGAAAACGGCGTTTCCTTGCATCCGGTCGCGTCGGAGCTCTTGCAGGCATTGACCAAAGCTAAACCTGAGTTTCAAAAACACATCGGTCTTCGCACTCCCAGTCTGCCAGAAGTCAACATCTCGAAGGACCTGGCTCAACGAGTGGCGCAGGCTTTTCATGTGGTTCTCAATGCGCTCGAACCATTGGGCATCCTGTTTCGAAAATCCCAGGGATCATATAATCCCGGCTATTTCAAGCGTGGCCGTGAAAGAGTGTTTTTTTACATAGACGAAACGCTCGTGGATAGATTTGGCACCGAGCGTCGAGTTCATAGCTGGGAATGGCGGGATCGCGGCACCCCATCGGGGCGCTTATCTTTCATGTTTAAAAACCAGCTCTACGGAGCGGGCGACGACAAGCAATGGACAGAGACTGCAAAGGTTTCGCTGGAACGGCTGCTATCACAAATTGTTTCGGGGATTCGTCTGCATTTTCTCGAAGCGCACAGACGACGCATCCAGGAAGCATTTGAGCGGAAAAAACAGCAAGCAGAGTATGAGCAACGCTGGCGCGAATGGCAGGCTAAAGAGGTGATCCGACTGCAAAAGGAGAAGGAACAAATGCACATAAAGGCGATCGAATTGTTGGCAAATGCACGCAGTCTGGATGTCATTAAAGCAGCGGAGTTGTGGCGCCTCAGTCGCGCGGTGACAGATTTCACGGATGAATGCGAAAGAAGATGGAAAAGCTCGTCTGGCGAACTGAACCCCGAGCAATCAGCATGGTTAGCTTGGGCAAGGGAAATCGCCAGAGCTCAGTCCCCATTCTCGGTGGGTTATCCTGATCCATCAAAACACGGGGCCTTTGATCCCTCGACAATTCCCGTTGGTGGACCATACCCATCGGCTCAAAATTTCCCCCAACTGCCCACAACGCCGAACACCCGGACGACCACCACTTCCTTGACGGAATTATGACTGTCAGTGAAAGGGTCATAAAAGGGCCACTCATTAGGGCGTTTGCATTGGGCTTGAAAGTGTTGCGGGTTCTCATGTGGCAACGTCTGCCCGATCTCTGCGGCTGGTGGCATCCCTAATCATCATAATCTTAATCCGTAACTATTCAGTAGGAAGTCATTTTCAAGCACATTTTCAGCGGGTGAAAGCTAGTGTGGCTGCGGCTTGGAGTGGCACCGCTTTTGGCCACGGTTCTACTGAATTGCAGTTTGGATAGG
>JBKQUS010000183.1:0-12052 GCA_052325505.1 Limisphaerales bacterium | reverse complement strand
TGAACCGCTTTCCGCAGTCCTTCGAGATCGGGCGGTGACGTAGTTGGTGTGCTCATAATTTTTGAATGTCGTGGTTAAGATTTGAGCAAGTTGTCTTGCGAGATGTTGCTCTGACCGTTGCGCGAACGGTGGCACGGCTGTTGCGCGGCTGTCTTGCTAGTCGTCCCGCAAGTTCCCGGCGCGACCACCGCCTGTATGACTGCGGCGCAACGCGAGTTGTCTTGCGAGCCAACCTGCCGGACATTCGACGGCGTTGCCGTTGTCACTGCCCGGCCATTGTCGGCACATAGCGCGGATTTGCGGCGAGATATTGCGCCGGATGTCTTGCCGGATATTTGGCAATCATCGCGTGGCCGTCTCGCGGGACTCCGCGCGTCCAGCGGCGAGATTTGAGCGAGCCGCAGAATCCTTGTCCAGACAAGGGGTAAGGCTTGTTCTGTATAAAACGACAATTCAATGATGTGCGCTTGCACCGTGCCTTGAGCACTGTTGCACTGGATTTTTCGCGCTTCGTGAACATGAGCGCGCAAATTTGACGGTGCAATTCCTGATGTGAAATTGAATGTGCTGGCGTTTGCCATTTTCTGAACGCGCCGGCCACAGTCTGATTGTCGTGAGCGAAAAGTTGTCATGGTTCGTCCATTGTTTCATCGTCATTGTTCCACGTTTGGTCAACATCGGTGATGACGATTGGCGGTGGTGGTTGCGTCGGCGGTTGCATCGTGAAGATGATGGCGGGAATGACCGTGGCAGCATTTGTTTTCATCCGTTTCCGCAACCCGCCGCTGAAAATCCAAACGATGGCCAGCAGTGCCAGCCAGACAAACACCAGATAGAGATAAACGCCGTAATCCTCAATCAAGGCGTCCAGCGCGTTGAAGATGGGCGGCAGCAGTTTGAGCAATTCAGCGGGATTCGAGTTCATGGTTCGTCCTCCGTTTTGGTTCGTCAGTCTCACGCCCAATTCGCCGCCGTGTCGGTTGCCAGCCCTGCCAGCACGTTTTCCCAAAGCGGCGATCTTCCGAATGCGGCCAGCCAAAATGCCCGGCCTGTAAGCGCGTTAAATTCGGTTGCAGCGCGTCCAAGTGAGATGTTAAGTTCAAGGCCATAGTGATTGGTGGAGAATCAAGCCGCCGTTTTAACAAGTGCAAGGATGGCGGCTTTGATTGGAGCGGGAAGTTTTGCCCAGGCCGTGACTACTTGAGACAGTTCGGGACAAGCCGTGATTGGATTTCGGGAGTCTATTCGGGAGTCTCCGTGAGATTCCCCTTTATTGGCGTGCAAAACCGTGAGGTTCGAATCCCCCCCTCTCCGCCATTCTGCGTGAAACTCTCGATCAAAAGCGATTATGCCGCCCGGGCCGTTTTCTGGCTTGCCCAGCATTATGCAGAAGGCGTGGCGAGGACGGTTGATGAGATGGCCTCCGAACAAGGCATCCCGTCCAATTATCTGGTGCAGATTCTTATCGAGTTGAAGTCGGCCCAAATCGTCAAAAGCCAGCGGGGCAAGGATGGCGGTTATATGCTGGCCCGCCCACCGGCCCAAATCACCTTTGGCGACGTGCTGCGCTGCATCCACGGGGAAATCTTTGATTCGCCCGCCCTGGGCAATCCGCCCCCGCCGCCGGAGTTGCGCCAGGCCTGGGAACAACTGCGCCACGCCGTCAATCAAACGGCGGATTCCATCACCTTTCAGCAAATGATCGAGGCCAGTCTTGACAAGGGGAAGATGTATTATATTTGATTTTGGCGTGTCTGGATCGGTTTTTCAACATCAGCACCGGGTCATCTACAGTGAATGCACGGTGGGCAACCATGTCTATTACTCCCGCTACCTCGACATCCTGGAAGGGGCGCGCGGCGAATTTTTCCGGCATTTGGGCTGTCCCTTACTCGCCTTGCAGGAGGCGGGGACGGCATTTCCGGTCATCGGGCTGCAAATGTCCTACAAAACCGCGGCGCGATGTGATGACTTGCTCGCGATTGAACTTTGGCTCAGCGAATTGGGCGGCGTCCGGTTGAGCTTCGGCTTCCGCATCCTCAATGCAGGCGGCGTGTTGCTGGGCGAAGGGGAAACACGTCATGTCTGCGCCGGCACGAATGAGAAACCCCGCCGCCTGCCGAAGGATTTGCTCGAAAAACTCCAGCCCTTTGTGCGTCCGCCGAACCTTGCAACTTAAACATCTCGCCATTCTGTTTTTAATGATAGGCGCGCCGGTGCATTCCGCCCATGCGGCCGGGGCCGGCCCGGAGGACCAATGCCGGTTCCTCGGGATCAAGGACTTCAGCGGTTTCAATGCGATCATCTCCTCCAACGCCACGGTGCTTCTTTCCCCGGTCATCACGGCGCCGATGGCCTGGAACGAGTTGGTCGTTTCCTGGAACGCAGCCATGCCGTCAAACTCCTGGCTGAAAGTCGAGGTGATGGGAAGTTATCCCGATTACGCGACCCGGTTCTATACCATGGGCGTGTGGCCGCCGGACCCCGCCCAAAACAGGCCGGGCAGCGTCCGCGGGCAGATGGACGCCGATGGACGGGTCAACACGGACACGCTGGTTTTGAATCGTCCCGGCGCGGACGTGCGGTTGCGGCTCACCCTGGCCGTCCCGGACGGGGCGCCGCGCCCGCAATTGAAGTTTCTCGGGTTTTCATTTCTTGACAGCCGTGTCCACGCCGGGCCGCTGCCGCCCAACCGCGCCACATGGGGAACAATTGTGGACACCCCCGAGAGGTCGCAACATTCCGATCCCGCGCGCGCCGGCTCGTGCAGCCCGGCGTCGCTGGCGATGGTGCTGGCCCGCTGGGGTGAAGTCTTGCCCCGGCCTGATTTGATCCTGGACCTGCCGGCGGTGGAGGCGGGCGTCTATGACCCGGGCTTGGACGGGACGGGCAACTGGGCCTTCAACACGGCCTATGCCGGTGGTTTTCCCGGCATGCGCGCTTACGTGGCACGTTTCAGCGACCTGTCCGAGGTCGAAGACTGGATCGCCGCTGGCATACCGGTGGTCCTTTCAGCGCCCTGGCACCTGCTCGGCCCCGGCCGGAAAGACACCGGCAGCGGACACCTTTCCGTGTGCATCGGCTTCACAAAAGACGGGGACGTGGTCATAAATGATCCGGCGTCCAATCCGCAAAAGGGACAGGCGGTGCGTCATATATACGCCCGGCAAAATGTCATCCGCGCGTGGCAGGCCTCGCACAACACGGTTTATCTGGTTTATCCCGAAACGGCCCAAATCCCCGCCAATCGTTTTGGGCATTGGGAAAACCCTTAATCGGCAGTCCCGGGAAATTCTTTAGCAGTAGAGATGATAAATTTCTAGCCGCAGCCGCGTTTATGGCGTATTGTATGCTAGTATTCCTATTTATGCGATCTGCCGTATTTATAGAGCGAGATGGGATATTAATCTCGGACCGGTTGGAAGGATCCCAGCCGATGCCTCCGTTGTTTCTGGAGCAGATGGAGCCGAAGACCGAGGCGCTGGAACCGTTGCGCCAACTCAAGGCCGCCGGGTTCCTGCTCATTGCCACGACCAACCAGCCCGGCCTGTCGCACGGCACCTTGTCCCGCCGCGAATTGGACCGGATGCATTCCGTTTTGACCCAGATGTTTTGCCTGGACGATATCTTCATCTGCCCGCACGACGCGGACGATTTCTGCCCGTGCCGAAAACCCAAACCGGGGTTGCTGACCGAAGCGGCCTTCAAATGGCAGGTGAATATGGAAAGCTCCTTTGTCATTAGCAACAAATGGCAGGATGCCGAGGCCGCGCATAATGCGGGCTGCACTTCGCTGCTGATTGCGTCGCCGTGGATTGGCAAAGGCCATCGCGACATCGTTCTGGCCAAACTGGCGGATGTGCCCGACAAAATTGCCCGGCTTCATCCCGCCTCGCGCAAACGCGACTTGATCAACCGCTGATCACTGCAGGTTGGCGGGCTGGGGCGCGGCTGGGGGGTAATCGTCCGCCGCAACGCGCCGCGCGCCGCCGGCGACAAAGACGCGGCCCTCCGCATCCACGCGCAAAACGGGGCGGGTGTTGCTGTACATATAAGTTTGGCGCGCCACCCACTGGCCTTCGGGATTGATCTCGCAATAAGTGAAAGCCCTGGCGCCCGTCTGGCTCAGGACATGCAAGTTGTTGAAGCGGTCGATCTGCGCTTCCGGGACGCTGAAAGAGGTCATGCGGGCAATGGGGAAAACGCGCAGAATTTTGCCGCTGCTGTCGGCCAGCCGGAAATACAGTCTCAATTCCTTCAGATAAGTGGCTTTCAACAAACTGTAACAGCGCACCTCCGGGGCCGCGTTGGTCACTCCTGGCGGCGGCGGCATCCCAAACTGCAAATTGGCCAAGCCGGGCAACGGCACGCCGTTGCCGACGGTGAAGGCAACAGACTTGCAGACTATTTCCTGATGCCACTGCGGAATGCGGATTCTCGCCGAGATGTGATACCGGCCCGGCCGGCGAAAGTCGAAGTACGGCGTCGGATTCAACGACCGGGCGCCCACTTCGCCCGAGAGCAGGGAAAACGCGCCTTGCACAGGCATGTCCCCCAGCTTTGTGCAGACCGCGTTGTTTTCGCCGACGATGGACAGGACGAGCCAGTCGTTGTCCGCGCCCAAAAAGATTTCCTGGCCGGAGCGGTTGGTGATGCGGACTTTTAACTGAAGGTCCTCGTCGGGAAGATATTGGTCCTGGGCCAGTTGCAACTGCGCTGTGACCCCGTTAAGCTGCGCCTGGAGCGGCCAGGCGGCCAGCAAAGCCAGCGCAGCCAATAAACCAATCCTTCTCATGCGCTTGCAGTGTAGGCGGCGGGAGGATTCGCTGGCAAGCGCCAAAGCGCAGGCCCCCGTGCCGGGGGGGGGCGACTTGATACGGATTAAGATTACGATCAGGAGTCGGAAAGGAGTCGGAAAGCGGTTGCCTTGTTTTGCGCCAAGGCTTACCTTGAAATCGCTTGAAGCAACCGTTCATCAACGCCGAAGAGAAGATCGACCGGGTGGTGGGCCGGCGAACAAAGATGCCCGAGGGGCTTTCTTTGTCGGGCAGCACAAAGGCGGATTCCATTGCCTGGCGCGAGAGCTTGGGTGGGATCCGCGTGCCGCGGGGAGTGTATCGCTTTAAAACCCACGAGGAAGCGGACCAATGGTTATGGCGGATGATAACCCGTCCAAAGAGTTAGCTTCGCGCGAACCGAAGGTGGAGGATTTGCGGGATTTGTGCCGCGAATTGAACCAGCGCGGCGCGCGTTATGTTGTCATCGGCGGATTTGCCCTGCGCGCCGCCGATTATGTCCGCGGCACGATGGACGTTGATTTGCTTGTTGCGACCGACCTGGAAAATGAGGCGAAGGTTTTTTCCGCGCTCTCAACTCTGCCGGACAACGCTGTCCGCGAACTTCAACCCGGCGAACTCCGGCAATATAACGTCATTCGCGTGGCCGATGAGATTCTGGTGGATTTGATGCGTTCGGCGGGCGGCATTGATTATGCGGAGGCGGCAAAGGACGTGATCGTGCGCGAAATAGGCGGCGTTCCGATTCCGTTTGCTTCGCCGCGGCTGCTCTGGCGCATGAAAATCGTCACGCACCGCGAGAAGGATGCCGGGGATTTGCTTTTCCTGCGTCAATGGTTTGCCGCGCGCGGCGAAGAGCCTCCGAAGGCTTGAAGCTGCCGTTGGAGATAATGAAAAATGAGTGGTACGAATGACACAAACATGACCGTTAGTGGCAGCGGAACCGCCAGTGATCCATATACCTACCATTTCCAATACCACGAAACAACTGAAAGCCATCTTATGTTTCAGGCGGTGGCAATTGCAGTGGTTCTGGCTGCTGCTGCCTACTGGGCTTTTATTTCGGAAAGAGGCGGACAAGATCAAGATGGTTTAACGGAATGTGTCTTTGCAACGTTAGTAACTATACACAGTTTTTGGTCAAAAGTCAAGACAAATCTGTTTCGCGCCAATTCAGCAATTCCGCAACCGTCCAAAGATGATCGGTCAAACCGGCTGCTTGCGCTGGTGTTTGGCCATGTGCGGAATGAACGCGGCAAAAGTTGTAAAGGCATACAAATAGGGCAGTTGAATGCTTATGATTTTCAATCTTTTTGGAATAACCAAGTGTGCAACGAGTGAACCGGCGATTGAATAAACGCATGGTCAAATTCAGTCTTTCGGCATGGCTGGTGTTTATCCACTTTTTCTTTGGCTTGCCGATTTGCGGGACTCTTTTCACCCAGTCAACGATTGTCCGGTTGTATTTTTTGGGTGCTTTTGTGAAGGCCGAAAGTGCTCCAAATTCCTTGGCGAAATGTTTAACCTCTGTGCCGTAATCAACCTCGTGTTTGAAGGTCTGGAACACCGCGCCAGCATAGCCGATATACCCCGGAAAACCATCGCTCGTAAGCTGGAACCGCTCGCCATTGGTTCGGGCTTTCAATTCTTGCATAAAGACGAGGCAATCATCGGTTCTGCGCTTGCCGACAAAGTGGTTGATAATCAGTTTGGTCTGCCTATCCACACTCAAATAGCAGTAAAATGCGCCGCGTTCAGGGTCATCCGGCTCAACAAACTGGGCAGACCGGCCCACATAAGAAAATAGTTCGTCAACCTGGACGGACGTTGCCTTGACGTTTTTGATGTGATCGGCCAAAAACCGCTCGCAATGCTCGCCAGCGGTGTTGAGCACGTTTAAAACGGTGTTTTTGGCCAGTCCGGTCAACCGGGCAATGGCGTTCACGCCGATTCCCTCAAACAGCCAACTTAATTCGGTTCAACATGTCCACTTTTTGATTCAATCCGCAGGTGGCAGCGTTGCAAACGGAGTATATCTTTATAATTTTTTTAAATCATTCCCAAAACGTTTGACAATCTATAATGCCGGCACCGTCCAATCAATTGCCGCCATTGCATTCCTGGCGCCCAAAAATCGAATGGTGAGCAGGTTTGCCACTTTCATGTTCCATAAGAGCCTCTGGAGTGGGGAAAATGTAGGTGTCAAGGCGGCAGAAATTACGGTTAAGCTCTTGAAGATCGACGATTTCATTACGGAATCCATATTGAAAGAGCACAACGCCTTGAGGGATGAATGGGCGAACCTCGGTAAAGAAACCAAGGATGAAGCGACTCTTGAGAGGTGGAAGGCTTATTCTCATGAGATGGCGCAAAGGATTTTGGAAAAGACCTTGAAAGAGGCCGGTTTAGATAATCCGTCAGACAATCCATCAATTTAGCCCTGAATTTATCATCTCGATTTTCGGGCTTTTGACCGTTTTCAGACACAAAAGAATGAACCATCACCACATAATTAGTCCTGCCTAAAAGTCTTAATTGACAAATACATTCGTTTGGGTAACTTAACCACGAGTGGCGATGTTTTGGCCACCGGCATGAGCGAAAAATTGAATGATTCCAGCGCGATGGACCTGCGCGAGCCGGCGACGGAAGGAGTCGCTGTGGTTTCGCGCCCCGGCGCCATGTCGCTGGAAGGAATGCACAGCAGCGTAAAAGTGCCCCATCATCAAGCCGGCTTTTGGAAGCAAATGGCCGCCTTCTTTGGCCCGGCAGTCCTGGTCAGCGTGGCCTACATGGATCCGGGCAACTGGGGAACCGATCTCGAGGGCGGCGCCCAGTTCAAATACGGACTGCTTTGGGTGGTCGGCCTGGCCAGCCTGATGGCGATCTTTCTACAGATTGTCGCTGCGCGCGTCGGCATAGCGACCGGGCGCGACCTGGCCCAATGCTGCTATGATTGGTATCCCAAGTGGACGCGGGTGCCGAACTGGCTCATGGCGGAACTTGCGATCATCGCGTGCGATTTGGCCGAAGTCTTGGGCGGCGCGGTGGCGCTGCTCATGTTGTTCCATATCCCCATTTTTTTGGGGGTCATCATCACAGGCGTTGACGTGCTGGTGCTGCTGGCGATGCAGCGGTTCGGAATGCGGACCATCGAAGCCATCGTGCTGCTGCTGGTCGCGACCATCGGGATTTGCTACTACATCGAGATTTTTATTCTGCCGCAGACGCAGCCCAGCTTTCTGGAAATGGGCCGGGCGATGATCCTGCCCCATTTGGGTTCAGCCACCATGACCTATGTGGCCATCGGCATCATCGGCGCGACGGTCATGCCGCACGTACTCTATCTGCACCCGGCCCTGGTGCAGAGCCGCAAATTCCAAAAGGATGACGAATCCATCCGAAAGGCGATCCGATTCAACACGTTTGACGTCATCGCCAATCTGTCGGTTGCCTTCCTGATCAACGCAGCCATCCTGGTGCTGGCCGCGCTTGTCTTTTACGGCAAGACCAGCGTCACCGTCGCCGGCGGACAGGTGGTCCAATTCAACGATTCAACGGACTGGATCCAGGCGGCCTACCTGACTTTGGCGCCGCTGCTGGGAACGGCGGTGGCGGGCACGCTTTTCGCCGTCGCCCTGCTGGCCAGCGGGCAAAGCGCCACCATTGTCGGCACGCTGGCCGGCCAGGTGGTGATGGAAGGCTTTATGCACTGGCGAATCCAGCCGTGGTTGCGGCGGCTGATTACCCGCTCGCTGGCCATTATCCCCACCGCTGTCTTTATCGGCATCCGCGGGGCCAATAACATCACCGATCTGATCGTCTTGAGCCAGGTGGTGCTGGCGTTGCAGCTTCCGTTTGCCATGTTCCCCCTGCTGCAATTCGCCAGTTCCCGCAAGCGGATGGGACAATGGCGGATCGGCTGGTTTCTCCTCATCGCCGGTTGGGGCTCGGCCTTGCTCATCACGGCCTTCGACTTCTACGGTCTGCCGGATGCCGTGAAACAGGCTTGGCATGTCATCAGAGGGGCGTAAGCTAAAAAGGTTGAGCATGTACAAGACCATTCTCGTGACGTTGGATGGCACGCCCACCGACCGCGCCATTATCGAACACGTCAAACCCCTCGCCAGGCTGGCGGAAAGCCGCGTCGTGTTGCTCCACGTCGCGGACGGCTGGGCGGCGCGCACCTTTGGACCGGACGCGATCAGTTCCGAGATCACCGAGGACACGGCTTATTTGCAGAAGGTGCGGTCGGAGTTTGAAGCCGCCGGGATACCCGCCGAGGCGGAACTGGCTTTTGGTGATCCGCCGAAGGAAATCGTGAAGTGGGTCAAGCAAAAGGGATGCGACTTGGTGGCGATGAGCACGCACGGGCACAAGTTCCTGGCCGACCTGTTTCTTGGCACCACCTCCAGGCACGTCCGCCACAGCATCAGCGTGCCCGTGCTCCTCCTCCGAGCGAAGTGAAGCCTCAAAGCTTCTCCAGCAGCCGCTGGATTTCCTCGTCCGTATTGTAGAAATGGGGGGAGATCCGGATGTAATGCCGCCCGGCGCGGTCCGTGCGCAACGACGTCTCAATGCCCGCCGCCATGAGTTTCTTGTGCAGCGCGGGCAGATCGGTGTCGGGCCGGTAAAAGCTGACAATGCCGCTTGCGTGTCGGCCCGGGGCCCCGGCCTGTAATACCGTCCAGCCTTTCTCCTGCAACGCCGCAGCCAGCAATCCCCGCAGATGCAGCAACCGCGCCGCAATATTCTCCACGCCAATTTCCAAAATCAGCTCCATCGCCGCATTCAATCCCACCAGGCCCAGCAGGTTGGCGGAGCCGGCTTCGTAGCGACGGGAATCGGACGGATAAACCAATTGCTCCTGCGCGACAAAATTCGGACAACGGACGTTGTGCCAGCCATACACGGCGGGGCGCAGTCTTTCCTGCAACGATTTTCGCACAAAAAAAAGCCCCGCACCGCACGGGCCAAGCAGCCATTTGTGGGCGTCGGCGGCCAGGAAATCAACGTGTTCGACGCTGGTGGAAAATGCCCCGACAGTCTGGATGCCATCGACGCAAAACAAAATATTCCGCTCGCGCAAGGCCTTGCCGACGGCCTCAAGACCAAGCCGGTAACCGGCCACGAAATGGTTCGAGGCCAGTGCCACCAGCCGGGTCTGTTCATCGACCTGGCCGATGACATCCGCAACGTCAATCCGCCCGTATTCGCGGATGTTGAGCAGGCGCGCCTCGACGCCCCTCTCCGCCAGCGCCATCCAGGGATAAACGTTGGAGGGATAGTCCTCGAAATAGACCAGCAGGTTGTCGCCCTTGCGCCAGGGCAGCCCGCTGGCGACGAAGCTCAGGGCCAGCGACGTCGGACCGACAAAGGCAATCTCCTCCGCCCGCGCGTGGAGCAGTCTCGCTGCCAGGACACGCGCCTGCTGGATGCGCGCCGCCGGCATCGACTCCTCCTGTTCACCCAGAGTGCTCTTGAGCGCATAGTCACGCACCGCCTCCGCGACCCGCCGCGGCAACGGGCAAACCGCTGCATGGGCCAGGAAAACCTTTTCGCGCGTCACGGGAAACTCGTGCCGCCGCAATTCCTCGTTCGACAAAATCTCCTTGATGGTCATTTGAAATCAATCGCTTTGTCTATCTCCTGAAAATATCCGATATAAAACGAAATGATCTTCCAGGCCACGAAAAAGACGACGCCAAAATAGACCAGCTTCGGCGTCCATTGCGCCAGGGCCTTCATTCTTGACAGGCCCTCCGTCTGGTAAAGATCATGCAACCGGATGAGGGTTTGGTCCGTCGTCCCGCTGACTTCGCCCGTGTGATAGAGGTTGGCGAAAAGCACAGGGAACCGGCCCGAAGCTGAAATCAATTCGGAGAAAGTCGAACCATTCTGCAAGGGTTCCTTCCACCCCTGCACCGTGCGGGCCAGGGCAGGCGATCCGCTGGCCGTTGCGGCCAGTTCCCACGCCGTCACAATCGGCACGCCGGCGTTGAGCAAACTTTCCAGGGCCGTGGCCAGCCGGGCCAGGGCCAGGTCCTGCCGCGCGGTCCCGAGGATGGGGACGCGGGCCAAAAACCGCTCGAGCTTGCTGCGCCACTCTTCGCCGTGTCGCCCCTGGCAGGCGTAGATAATGAGAAAGACCAACCCGTACAGCGGCAAAAGCAACCCCGCCGTCATCAACACAAAGCGCGTGAAATTCCCCGTCGATACCAGATTGATGACCGGAAATAGAAAGATGGCGAAGTGAAGCAGGAAGGCCGGATACGCCATGTCGGACATCATCTGCCGCATCATCTGCGCACGTTCGCGGTAATAGACCGCCAGGAGCTTGAAGCAGGCGTCCAGGCGGCCGCTGCGCTCGCCTGCGTCGATCAGGGCCAGATCAAAAGACGGACTCCACCTGCCGAGGCGCTGCACGGAATCACTGACAGTGTGGCCCTGGTCCAATTGCTCGAGCAATTGCGTTATGGGCGCGCGCAAGGAAAGGGAGGGCGGATTGGTCTGTAGATGTTCCAGGGCTTTATGGATCGTCAGCCCCGCGGTAATCATGATCCCCAATTGATGGTACAGCTCCGCGCGCTGGTTCAGTTGCCGCGGAGTGATGATCAGTGGCATGGGCCGCTTAACCGCCCAGCAATTTGTCGATGTTCGACTTCAAGTCCCGTTTGGAGCACATGCCGACGATCTGCGCGGCCACCTCGCCGCTTTTGAAAAAGAGCAGGGTGGGGATGGCGCGGACGCCGTATTCGGCGGCCAGGGCCTGGTTCTCATCGATATTCACCTTGCCGATGCGCACACGGGCATCGTATTCGGAAGCCAGTTCATCCAACAACGGCGCGATCATTTTGCAGGGGCCGCACCATTCCGCCCAGAAATCGACGAGGACCGGACCTTCGGCTTTTAGAACGTCCGTCTCGAACGTGGCGTCGGTGGCGGGAGGGGTGTGCGTGCTCATGGTGAGTGGCTCCGGTGGATTGGAATGAGCAGTTGGTCGGGCGGTGGCGTGGGATCAAGCATAGGCGGGGTGGGCGTATGCGTTTCCAGCAGGGCTGATGGGAGCTCCATGAGGATCGGGCCGTCGGTCCAGATCAGGAGGCAGGTGACGGGGCGGGTGGGGTAGTGGGTGGCGAGGATGGCGCGGTAGGCGGCCATCTGGCGGAGATAGAGGACGGGGACGCCCGCGGGGTCCGTGGGGGGATCGCGGTTGGTTTTGTAGTCGGCGATGAGGATTTGGTTGGGGAGGATGG
>JBKQUS010000182.1:0-42944 GCA_052325505.1 Limisphaerales bacterium | reverse complement strand
CTCTTTTCGAAAGGGTTTTGAAACTCGGAATGAACGGCAGACAACTAAAAATAGAAGTGACAGCAAGCCGTAAAAGTCGCGCTTATTTTCAGTGCTCCGTGGTCTAAAGGATGGGGTCCGCCTCAATCCGCCGAAATTCATCTGGCGTGTAAAATCCAACTTCGCCGTTATTGGCGTGTTCCGGGCGCATGGCGTCCGCTTCGTTCAAGCGATGGGTCGGCGGCAAATAATCTTTGCGAACGCACCATTGAAGGAATTGCTTGAGACCGGCTCTGTGATGATTGCGGGCCTTCGGGCTGGCTTCGGCCATTGCTTGAATGAAGGCGTCCAAGTGGCTTCTGGACAAGTCGCAGACGGCATGGCCGGGGAATGCCTTTGCAAATCGGCGCAACCGTAAAGCGCGAATGCGGGTGTATTCGGATGATAATTGCGCCCTCTGGCCTTCCCCCGCCTTTGTGCGCGGTTCATCGGCCTTGATGAATTCCTCGACAGCCTCCGCAACGTCCTTGCGCCTCACGCTGGCAACGGTGGCCATAAACCCATCGACCATATCACCCAGGGCGCGTCCGTTCGCCTTGTTAGAAGCCTCGACATATTCTGACACAACGCGAAGCAGGGACACATTGCGCCCGCTTTGCTGGTAATAGGCCCGCAGATGTTCCAGTGCGGCCAAGGCATCGCGGGCTTGCGCGGGTTGCAGAGCGGTGACTTGTGACCCTTTCGCCAAATCCTTCACCACTGCGTCAGCGTGACGTTTGGCGAGCGAATATGACGGGAAGGAGGCCATGTGCCGTTGTCCGGCCACTTGCCATGCAACTCGGTATGACTCCCTGCCCTTGCACTTGCCGTAGATTGTGGCAAGCACCCGGCCACGGTGTTTGATGCGCTTCGGGAATCTCACTTTCGACTCCTCAAATTCAGCCGTTTTCTGTGTCGCGTTTGTGTCGCAAAACCCACAAACCTCATTTTCCCTAGGGAAAATGGTCGGGGCGGTGGGATTTGAACCCACGACCTCTTGGTCCCGAACCAAGCGCGCTACCAAGCTACGCTACGCCCCGACACTACCGAAGAACTACACCTTGCCGCTTGCAGGGCTTGATTGCAAATAGATTCTGAAAAAGATTTGCAACCGGAACAGCCCATTGCAGGATAATAACGATTGACCGCGTGGATTTTACTGTTTATCGCCGGCATGGCAGGGAGGGCAGCCCGCCGTTCCACCCGATGATTTATGGTCGGCGCCGTCATTAACTCGGTCGGGATTGTGGCGGGAGGCGTCTGCGCCCTAGCCATAAAAAGGCCGGTCCCGAATCGTTTCCAACTGAGCGCCAAAATCGTGCTGGGGATTTACACGGTGTGGCTGGGGTTGCAATTGACGTGGAAGAGCTTGAACGGGAGCGTGACGCAGATTTTGAAGGAACTCGTCATCGTGATGCTGGCGATGGTGCTCGGAAAACTCGCCGGAAAAGCCCTTCGTTTGCAGGAACTTTCCAATTCCATCGGGCAGTATGCCACCCGTTCGCTGGCCGCGGAGGAAAAGCGGAAACGTTTCAACGATGGATTTCTCCTGGCCACGGCTTTGTTTTGCGCCGGGCCGCTGGCGATTCTGGCGTCGGTGCAGGAAGGGTTGAACGGTTTTTCCCCGGTGTTCCTGGTCAAGGCCGGAACGGATGGATTGGCGACGATGGCGTTTTGCGCGACGTTTGGATGGGGCGCGATGGTCTCGGCCGTTCCGGTGCTGGCATTTCAGGGTTGCCTCATCCGCTGCGTTCAGGCGCTGGAGCCGATGCTCCAGAACCAACCCTGGCCGTTGGTCGATTCGATTAATGCGACTGACGGGCTGCTGATCTTCTCGGTGGCATTGATCGTCCTGGAAGTGAAGAAGGTCCGTGTGGCGGAGTATTTGCCCAGCCTGATTTTGGCGCCGCTGCTCGTGCGGTGGCTGTGGTAGGAAGCCGTGATCCTCAGCGCCGCAGGAACTTGGCCACAGCCTCGGTTCGGGTGCGGACCTGGAGTTTTTCGTAAATGCGCCGGATGTAGGTGTGGACGGTCTCATAGCTGATGCCCATTTTATCGGCGATTTCCTTGTAGAGAAATCCGTGGCTGAGGTGGTCCAGGACTTCCTGCTCGCGGGCGGAAAGGGCCTCGCCCGGAGCCTCGGCGGCGCCTTGTTTTTGAAAGGACTGGACGACCTTGCGCGCGATGTGGGTCGTCATGGGCGAACCGCCCCGGCGCACTTCACGAATGGCATCCAGAAGCTCCGCGCGCAGGGCGCGTTTGAGCAAGTAACCGGTGGCGCCGGCGGCCAGGGCATTGAATATATTCTCGGTGTCCTCGTAGGCGGTCAGCATGACGACGGCAATTTCCGGGACGGCCTGCTTCAAGCGCCGCACGCATTCGACGCCATTGATGCCGGGGAGATTGATGTCCATCAAGACCACATCGGGCTTGTCTTTGGGAAGGCCGACCAGTGCCTCTTCGGCGCTGGGGTACTGGCTGATGCAACGAAAGCCTTCCGCGCCATCCAGCAGCCGGGCCAGCGTGCCCCGCAACTGGTGGTTGTCTTCCACCATGGAAATGGTAATAGGCACAATATTCAGCGGTTTCGCAACGGAACTGTCAGGCGGACAAGCGTGCCGCCCTGCTCTCCCGGCCCGATGGAAAACTCGCCGCCAATATCTTCCATTCTTTTGCGCATGTTGCGCAAGCCATTTCTGGACGCGGCCGCCTTTTCATCCATGCCCTTGGGGCCGCGGCCGTTGTCTTCGATTTCCAGTGTAAAACTGTCCGGGGCCAGGCGCAAACGCAGCCAGGCTTCCGAGGCGCGGGCGTGCCGGACCACATTGGTCACCGCTTCCTTGGCGGCGAGGAAGACGTTATGGCGGGCTTCGGGGGAAATGGCGGCGGGGGGCAATTGCGCCGGCACATCTAGGCGGTAGCGCAAGCTCGCCACCGCCAGGTATTCCTGGGCGTTCTTGCAAATATAGTTGACCAAGCCGTCCAGGGTGTCGTTGGAAGGATTGACGGTCCAGACGATTTCATCCAGCTCCAGCGCCGTCTCGCGGGCAGTCTGTGAGATCTGGCGGGCATGGCTTTCCGTTTCCCCGGGTTTGTCCTTGTCAGCTTGGATCATTTCACTCAGGAAGGAGAGTTGCGTGAGGCTGGCGCCGACCTGGTCGTGAATGTCGCGGGCGATCCTGGCCCGTTCTTTTTCCAAAGCTTGTTGCTGGCGCAACCCGGCCAGTTGCCGATGCAGTTTCTGCGTGGAAATGAAATGGACCGTGGCAATGATGATCCCCAAAAGGGCGCCCGCCGCGACAGCACGGAACCACCATGTCTCCCAAAATGGCGGCAGCACGATGACGTTGAGACTGGCGCCGGCTAGGTTCCAGATGCCGTCTTCATTGCGGGCCTCGACGTGGAAACGATAGCTGCCGTGCGGCAGGTTGACGTAACGGGCCAATCGGTCCCTGCCCGCCTGGGTCCAATTTGTCTGGTGTCCTTCAAGCTGGAAGCGAAAGACCGTCCGTCCGGCGGCGGCGAGGTTCAAGCTCGTGTAATGAATCTCCAGATTCTCGCCCCCGGCGGGAACGGTGACGGATTCCGGAAGCGCCGTGCGCAGTCCGTTGGTGGTTTGCGCCGGCTGGCCGGCCAGCGCTTCCTCAATCACCACCGGCGGAGGATTCGTATTGGGTTTGATGTCGGACGGATTGACTGAAACCATCCCGGCAATGGTGGGAAACCAGAGAAGACCGTCGCCCGCGCGGCAGGCTGCGGGCTGCGACCCGTAAGTGCATTCGGTGGCGGGCAAGCCGTCCCTCTGATCGTAGCTGCGGCAGAAGAGAAGCCCCGGGCTGTCAGGGTCGTATTCGTCCAGCTCCTTCTTGCTGACCCGCATCAATCCGGCATTGGACCCGATCCAGAGGAACCCTTCGCCGTCCTCGATAATATAGTCAATACTATTCCCTGCCAGGCCGTTCCGCGTCGTGTAATGTTTCCATTGGCCGCCCTCCAGCCGCGCCAGGCCGTTGCCGATGGTCCCGATCCAGAGGACTCCCCGGCCATCCAGGTAAAGGCAGGAAATGTTGTCGCTGGGGCAGCCGTCGATCTTCTGGAAGGAAGCGCCCTGTTCGCCGCGCAGTACGTTCAATCCCGCATGTTCCGTCCCGATCCAGAGATCGCCGTTGGTTTCATCGGCGATGGCGCACACGACGTTGGCGGAAAGGCCGTTGTTGGTGGTGAAGTTGGTCCACTGTTGTCCGTCCCAGCAGCCCAAGCCGCCCCGCGTTCCAACCCATAAGCGGCCGTCATGCCCTTGATACAGAGCCGAAATCTCTGGATTCAGGAGGCCGGCGGTCGGGGCGGGGATTAACTTATTGTCTTCCAAATGAAACAAATTAACGCCCATCGTGGCCGCCCAGACCTTTTGGTTCGCATCCACCAGAATGGCTTTTGGGTTGAGCTTGCTCAGAGAGCCGAAACTTGATCCGACGGTGGTGGTGATCCCGTCTTTCAAATAGGAAAAGTCATTGTCCTTCGGGCTGAACCATAATCCTCCCTTGTTATCCGCGGAGATGGATTGGATGACCTGGCCGGCGGACGAATCCAGGAGGTCGAAGATCGAGCGGGTGACGCGGTTCAAGGGGCGCGCCGTGGGGCCTCCTCCATCCAGCCCCACCCACAAACTGCCATCCGAATCCACCACCATCGACAGGACTGAATCATTGGCCAGGCCGTTGGTGGTGGAGATGTGAGTGGCATGGCCCTGGGCATCGAACCAGAAAACACCCTGGTTCAGCAGGCCGAGGATCAAATTTCCGTCGCGGTCCTCGCACGCCGCATTGACCGGGTCCCCATTCCTTATCCAGGGGTAAGCCCCGAAATTCTGTTCAACCGTTGTGCCCGCGCATTTCTCGATCACCCCATCCGCGATCAGCCAATAACCTCCTGTGCGGCTGGCGAGGAGAAAGTCCAATTGCCCCAACGGCACACGCGCCGTTTCCGGCAAGGGCGTCCTAGTGTGGACCGCGGCGGCGTCCAAGGCGATCATTTCATGTTCCGTGCCCACCCAGACCGGCCCGGACTTCTCCGCGATGACGGCGCGGCCATCCCCGGCCACGTTCCAGACATCGACGTTGCCGCGCCAATAGCGGGCCAACGCATGGTCCTGGGTAAGAAGCCAGACCGCGCCGGTCGAGTCCTCGCAGATAGAAACCAAATGCCCGTTGCGCTGCCCTTGTCCGAAGCTCAGGTTGAAGATCTGGCCATTGGTGACGAGCATTGCCCCAGCGCTCTCGGTGCCGATCCACAGATTGCTCTGGCTGTCCTCGAAGAGTTTGACGATTTGAATGCTGCTCAATTTCGGGGTCGTGCTTTCGTCGAAGACAGTGAAATGAACGCCGTCAAAACGGGCCAGTCCGTTGAGGGTACCCAACCAGAGATAGCCGTCGCGCGTCTGCACCATCGAGATAACGGAACTTTGCGGCAACAACCCCTCGCCCGTGCCCCAGCCATCGACGACGCAATAGTGGCCGTCGCCCCAAGCCGGGAGAGCCGCCAGGCAAGCCACCGCCCACAACCCGAAGGCGGCGGCCCATTTGCCCCGAATCCAACGATCCTTTGCCATTGCCTGGATTGTCATGGTGGGCAACGCCCTTCGCCAAGTTCAAAGTTTAAGTTCAGAGCGGTCCCATTGTTGCCAAAGCGAACAAACGCAAAATGAATTCTGTGTCCCTCTGTTCATCCGTGGCAAAAAAATCAGCGCGTTGAAGCCCCCTTCGTGGTTGCTCCCGCTTAGGCGCAACAGGGCGCTTGCAATCCGGCGAAAGGCCGTCCATGCTGGTGCGTGACAAGAATTGACACAGCGCATTTCAGATGAGCAGCACACCGCCAGATTCCGAGTTCGACCTGGAAAAGCTATTTTTGCCGGCTTGGGCGCAGGGTCCGTCCTCCGTCAATAAATACGCCAGCTTTGCCGGCGAGGACCGCCCTCCGCGCGACCGCGGAGACCGGCCCCCGGGCCGACGCCCGCCACGCCGTGATTTTGACCGGCAAGGCAGCCGACCGCCAGGAGGCGGACGTCCGCAAGACCGGCCATCACGCCCCGGCGGGCCGCGTCCCGGTGGATCGCGCCAGGGCGGGCCGCGGGAACGTAGCGAGACTCCCTTCCGCAGGGAAGAGCCGGCCCCTCCCCCGCCGCCACAATTGACGGTGTCCATTTTGCCGGATGAAAAGGGCATTGAATCTTTGGCCCGGCAAATTCGCATTTCGGGGCGCGCTTATCCACTGTTCGACATTGCCCAATTGATTTTGCAGAAGCCGGAGCGGCAGCAGATTCGTTTTGAGGTGATCAAGAAACCGGACGGCACGCCGCTGCAGCCGTTGTTCCTTTGCGCCTTGGATGACACTCTCTGGCTGTCCGAGGACGAAGTGGTGCAACATTTGTTGAACCGCCATTTCAACACCTTTTATCAGGCGGAACGCATCGCCACCGACCCGCCGCGTGGCACTTACACGTTTGTCGGGCAATGCGGCATCAGCGGCACGATTCTTGGGCCGCCCAATCATCACGATTATCAGACCCAGTTGCGCAAACTGCACGCCGAGCGTTTTGCGCGGATGCCCTTCGAGGCTTTCAAGGCCCGGGTCAAAATCGTCAAGGACCCCGTGGTGGTCAAAAAGTGGATTGAAGATCAAAGTTTCAAGACCGAATACAACTGCCTCAACGTGCCCGAACCCCTCAAGCTACCGAGCCGGGAGGAGGTCGAGAAACATTTCCGCCAGGTCCATCTGGGCGCCATCGTCAAACAGGTGGAATCGCACACCCTGAGCGGTCCCGCCGCCCGGCAGTTGCGTTCCCCCGAGTTGCAACGCCTGGTGCGCATGACTTGGGAAGATCAACGGCGTTTCCCGCTGAGGGTCGCCACGACGTTGAGCCAGCAGTTCTCCGGCCACGGCCTGCAATTCTTCAAGGTCAACCGCACGGTCACCCACGTGTCCGTGGCACGTCCCCATTTCCTCGATCTGGAAGCAACGCCAGTTTCGGAAGGTGTCAAGCGCATTGTCGAGTACATCAATGCGCATCCGAAATGCACACGGCGCAAACTCTTCGAGGCGCTGGCCCCCGCGCCGGCTGCCGCCCCCGCCCCTCCTGCCACTCCCGTCGCCGCTGAGAAGCCAGAGGCTGAAGGGACCCCGGCGGCTGCGACGGAGGCTTCCGCTCCCCCGGCGGCGCCCGAAGCATCACCGGAGCAGGCGGCTTTGGCGGGCGATTTGCACTGGCTCATTCACGAGGGGCACGTCATTGAATTTGCCAAGAGCGTCCTGGACACGGCCAAACGACCGTTACCGAAACCGCCCAAGCCCGAGAAGAAACCCGAAGCGGCCACAGTCTCCGGCCCAACGCCGACCGTGTCCGCCGAAGCGGCAGCGCCTGTCGAGGCAGCCGTAGTTGAGGCGGAAACTCCTCCAGTTGTTCCGGCTGATTCCGCCGCAGCCCTTCCCGCAACGGAAGCGCCGCCCAGTCCCCTGCCCGCGCCGGAAGAAGAGCTGACAACGGCGGCTGAAGATCAAAAACCCGCGAGCGCACCTGCGGACAGCCCTGAGGCATCAAACAAGCTTGCATAAGCTGACCGCCGGGCTGACTCTACTCTGTAATTATGGCTTTTACTAAATTCGGGCTTTCACCGCAGATACTGAAAGGAGTCGCGGCCATGGGCTACATCGAACCGACGCCCATTCAATTGCGCGGCATTCCTTTGATCATGGCCGGGACGGATGTCATCGGCAGCGCCCAGACCGGCACGGGCAAGACGGCCGCCTTCGCTTTGCCAATACTCTCGCGCCTCGGCCAGCATGAGCCGAAAACGCGCTGCCTGGTCCTCGAACCCACGCGCGAATTGGCCGCGCAAGTGGAAACGGCCATCCACGATTTCGCCCGCTTCACCAACCTGCGCACGGCGGTCCTCTACGGCGGTGTCGGCTACGGCAAACAACTTGACGAACTTTCGCGCGGAGTGGACATCATCATTGCCACCCCGGGACGCCTGCTCGATCATCTGGAACGGCGCACCTGCCAGCTCGACGCCGTCAAGTTCCTCGTGCTCGATGAGGCGGACCGGATGCTGGACATGGGATTCCTGCCGGATGTCCGCCGCATCGTGCAGAAGTGTCCCCGCGAACGCCACACCTCCCTGTTCTCCGCCACTATTCCGATAGAGATCGCCTCGCTCATCCAATGGACCATGCGGAATCCGCAAACGGTCGAGATCGGCGTGCGCCGCAGCCCGGCCGACACCGTCTCGCATGTCATTTACCCCGTGGCGGAATCGCAGAAGACCGACTTGCTGCGCGAATTGCTCGCCCGCACCAACTACGATTCGGTCATCGTTTTCTGCCGCACCAAGCATGGCGCCGACCGCATCGCCGGTCTCCTCAAACGCAATAATCATGCCGTTGCCGTCCTGCACTCCAACCGCACGCAAAAAGAACGAGAGGAAGCGCTCAAGGGCTTCCGCAACGGACGCTACGAAGTCCTGGTCGCCACTGACATCGCCTCGCGCGGATTAGACATTGCGGATGTCAGCCACGTCATCAACTATGACGTCCCGCAACACCCGGAGGATTACATCCACCGCATCGGCCGCACCGGGCGCGCCGAGCACAACGGCGATGCCATGACCCTGATGGTGGCGGCGGACACCAGCCCCGTCTATGCCATCGAGCGGTTCATCAGCCAAAAAATAGCCCGCGTCAAATTGGAAGGATTCAATTACCAGTACACCGCGCTTTTCGAAGAAGCCAAGCCAGGCGCCAAACCGTCATTCCCCGGCAAAGTGCGCGGGGCCAGGGTGCGCGGCGGCTACTTCTACGGGCCTGCCAGGAGGCGGTAACAACGCCTACAAAATATTTGCCGCCAGTTCGGCCAGTTCGGAGCGTTCGCCCTTTTGCAGTTCAATGTGGGCCGCGATGGCCTGCTCGCGGAATTTGCTCACGATATAATTGAAGCCGTTGGAGGATGAATCCACATACGGGTTGTCGATTTGATACGGGTCTCCTGTAAAGACAATTTTCGTGCCAGTCCCGACCCGCGTAATAATGGTCTTGACCTCAAGGGGCGTCAGGTTCTGCGCCTCGTCGATCACCATGAACTGGTGCGCGATGCTCCGGCCCCGGATGTAACTCAGGGCTTCGACCATGATGGTTCCGGAGCGCATCAGGTCCGTGCTGCGCCGGTGATCGGACCCCATGTTCAAGTCGCTCAACAGTTCCAGCGCGTCATGGATGGGCTGCATCCACGGAGCCAGTTTTTCCTCCAGCGAGCCGGGCAGAAAGCCCAGTTCGCGGCCCATCGACACGGTGGGGCGCGCCACGACCAGCCGTCGGAATTCCCGGTCCAGCACCGTGCGTTTGAGGCCGGCTGCCATGGCCAGCAATGTCTTCCCGGTGCCCGCCTTGCCCATCAACGTCACCAGCTTGATGCGGTCATCCAGCAAGGCGTCGAAGGCAAAGTGCTGTTCGCGATTGCGCGGCTTGATGCCCCACACCCCTTCGCGGCAATCCAGGATGGGCACCAGCTTGCCCCCGGTAGCATCGACTTTGGTCAACGCGGTGCGTTTGGGGTTGGTTTCCTCGGTGAGCGTGCAAAACTCGTTCGGGAAATACTTGCCGGAGCCGTTGAGTTCCAGCTCGCTCTCCAACCGGAACTTCGACATCTTCTCGGCTGACACCGTCAACTCGATCATGCCCGTGTAAAGCTCGGTCAGCAGGACGCGGTCGCTTTCATAATCTTCCGCCGGCAGGCCGAGGCTGTCGGCCTTGATGCGCAAATTAATGTCTTTGGTGACGAGGATGGCCGGGGTTTTCGGCTCGCGCCGTTGCGCGTCCAGTGCCTGGCTGATGATCCGGCTGTCGACGCTGTTGTTGTTAAACGGCAGGGCCGCTTCGCCGTTTTTCTCCTGAAAAATAATGCGCAGCAAGCCGCCATTTTCGAGTTTAACCCCTTTGTTCAGATGGCCCTTGGCGCGCAACGCGTCGAGGGTGCGGGAGACGGCGCGGGCGTTTTGGCCCAGTTCGGATGATTCCCTTTTGAACCGGTCTATTTCCTCCAGCACCTCAATGGGGATGAGAACCGTGTTGGTCTTGAAGGCCAGCAATGAATTTGGGTCGTGCAGCAGGACATTGGTGTCAAGGATGTAGTTTTTCACTTGGGAGATTGGCCTTTTTCAGATTGGACATGCGCGCGAACCATTCATTCAAATTACTGTGCATCGCCGGGAACTGGTAATGATCCGTGTAAAGGAAGTTGGCCAGCATGGCCCAAAGGTCGAAATCGATGAAGTGCGGGCGGGCTTGCAGCAGATAAGGCCGTTCCGCCAGCATGCATTCAAAAGGAACCAGCGCCTCCGTCAATTGCTTGAGCAATTGCCCCTGTCCGCTCCGCCATTGCTCCAGGCAGCCCCGCCCGAATTTGCGCTCCTTGTGGCGCAGATAAGCCAGCCGCTCCGACCTGGGCACAAACTCCTCCCAATAGACATCATTAAGCTTGAAACAGGCATCTTCAATGGTGTCCTCAATCATCCGCCACAGGATGCGGTCCACCCCGCGGAAGGAGGTCGGGAACAGGTTCAACTCGAATTTGCCATCGATGTATTTGGCAATGATCTGGGTGCCATGGTCTGTTTCAAAGACCACCATGCGGCCATCGCGAACAATGGGCACGTTGTAGTAACGTTGCCGGGTCAGACGCCAGATCAGGGAACGGTCCATTACAGGAACATTGATCGTTTTAAACGAAACTCCCGCATACTCCAGGATGCGTCGCTGGACCAGGCAGAAGGGACTCCAGGGAATTTGAAAAAGTTCAATCATGGTTTAAGGCCTTTTTTGGCGGGCGACGGCCCGCCGGGAGACACTGTGGCATGTGATTTCATTGCACGCGCTAAAATCGTAAATGCCCCCACCCGCCAACGCAAGACAAACCCGGCCTTTACAGAAGGCGCGCGGAGCATTATCCTCACGCTCATGTCTGCGCATCATGAAACGGGAGAATTCGTTGACAGTGATTTTCAATCCGCCCAACAGAGCGGTTACATGGCCGCCGCAGCCGGCGCCCCCGCCTCAAAATCCAACCGCCCGCCGACCCGTGAGGAAATCGAGGCGCTCGTCGGCGAAAAACAAATCAAGCTCGCCGAACTCAAACGCGCCCAGGAGGAGTTGGAGCGCGAGCGGGCCGGCTTGGAGGAATTGCGCCGCCGCCAGATGGAGTTCCAAACCGGCCGCGAAGAAATGCTGCAAAATTTGACCCGTGGCATCGGGTTGCTGGAGGAGGCGGAATTGACGGCGCGGCGCGACGCCGAGCAAATGGCCCGCGTTCTGACCGAGTTTCGCGAGGCCGTGACCAAAGTCCAGGCCATCAACGAGCAGTTATGGAATCAGGAGAACTTCAGCGTGGAGTTGACCCGCGCCAACACCACCATCGAAAATGCCCGCATGGAATGGAACGCCGCCCGGCTTAAACTGCCCATCCTCTCCGACGTCAGTTCCAGCCCGGCTGAACCAGCGCAGGCCAGGGCGGGCGCATCGCTCCTGGCCGCCACGGATTTGGTCCAACTTTGCAAAATCGGCCTGGCGCTGACCTGGCCCCTGGTGTTGCTCGGCTTCGCCATTTTCGTGATCTTGCTGCTCAGGCGCTAATTAACCGGCATGGGACTGTTCAATAAAAATCCCGACCCCATCACCGACCGTTCTCGGGAATTGAACGCCAAAATCGCCGCCCTCGAGTCAAAAATCAAAAAGCTCACCGAGGAACTCCAACCCGGCCCGGGCGCGCATCCGTCCGCCCAGCCCCGCAACGCGGCCGTTTCGGCCCAGCCGGAAGCCGCGGCGACGCGGAACAGCGAGCCGGTCTTTGAGAAGGTGGACCAAAAAGAATTGAAAGCGCCCGCGCAACCACCCGCCCAGCATTTCAACGAACTGGGCGTGCGCAAGTACGATCTTTTAAGTTTGTTGGAACGCATCAGGAAGCAATTCCAAAGCCCGCCCGCCGCCAATCCCAAGCTGGTCAATTACCTGGCCGCCGGCAGCATTCAGGGGCTGCGGCCTTTGCGTTATGAAAAGCGCGTGGCGCGCAACCGTTGCGTGGCGCTGGCGATCCTGCTTTTGCTGGCCTTTTTGGGAGTTTTTTTGGCGCTGGAACACCGCCATTAATCACTGAACTTCACCTATCACGAGACCATGAAAACGAATCAAACTTATGTGGCCATGCTCAAGATCAAGACCGACGACGGATATTTCGTGGCGCGCTACTCCTCCGCCGGTCTGGCCCGATTGGACTTTCCCACGGCAAGGTCAAAGGGTGCAACGACCATGCCCGTAGCGCCCGCCGTAAGGCGCTGGCATGAATTGACCACCCGCGCCATGAACCAGGCATTGCAAGGGCGGCCCATCGCGGCACCGCCGCCGCTGGACCTCGCCGGTGGAACAGCCTTTCAACGGAAAGTCTGGGCCGCATTGCGGGCCATTCCAGCGGGAAAGACCAGAACCTACGCCCAACTGGCCGCGTCCTTGAAGAATCCCAAGGCGGCCCGCGCCGTGGGCGCGGCCTGTGGCGCGAACCCGGTGCCGCTTTTAATTCCCTGCCATCGTGTCGTGGCCGCGCATGGCGCATTGGGCGGCTTCTCCGGCGGACTGCCTTGGAAGCGAAAACTGCTCGGAAGAGAAAAAGGAAATGGACCGGGAGAGCCTCTTTGACTTCTTAATTCCGCCTTCTTAATTCTTAATTCCCCCTCAGTGTCCTGCGGCGCGGGCGAAGCTGACGGCATCCTTGATGCGTTTGTTGTCGGCGCGGATGCGCGCTGTCAGCGTCTTGCTGATGGAGAACAAAATGGGCACGGACAACTCCGGCGCTTCCCGGCGCAACCTCTCAAATGCCTCGGCGGAAATCTTCAACAGCACACTGTCCTTATTGGAAAGGACGTCCGCCGAGCGCGGCCCCTGGTCAAAAAGGGCCATCTCGCCAAAGCACTCGCCGGCGCCCAGCGTGGCCAGGATGGTTTCCTTGCCGCCGATCATCAAACGCACGCGCAACTCGCCTTCCAAAACCATATACATCCCGTCGTCCGTTTCCCCTTGTTTGACGATGTGCGCCCATTGCCGCACCGTTTGCGGCTCCATGAAATGCACAAACCGCTCCAGTTGTTCGTCGCTCAAATCCGCCAACGCCTTCACCCGACGCAGCATCCCCGGCGTAATCATCGATTTGTCGGATGAGACTTCGGCCGAGACGGCGCCGCCCTTTTTACGGAAAAAAAGCTGAAGTTCTGGGATCTGGGCTGCCTTGCGCCAGCGGTCATTGTGATTGTCGTACACCCAAGTCCCCGCCACCACCCGCTCGTCCTTGACCCAGCCAATCAATGCGGGTAACTCAACCGGGCCATAGACGACGTTGTCCTCTGCCCAGATACTGTACAAAATGGCTTGTTCTGTTTGCACCGCTTCCTGTGTATATAACAAACTCCCCGCGGAAAACAAAGCAAAATTTACGGCCCCATACTGCCCGGCCGCTGGCCGCTGAAGCAGTCCTGGCAGCCCTCGTCGAAAGTCTCTCAAACAAAAAACCCCTTCCGGTTTCCCGGAAGGGGTTTGAATGATTCTATTTGGACTAGAACTTGTAGATCACGTTGGCCGCGACCAACACTTCGTTGTTCTTCGTCGGAACGCCAGCGGTTTCGCCGCCGAACGCCGCTCCGCCGCCGCCTGCATTGTGGTCCCAACGGACCTCAAGGCGGCTCATCACGTTGGCCCACAAGTCATATTCAAACGTGCCGGTAACGGCAATGACTTTGTCCAGCTCGCCGCTGTAGGGCATGCCGGTGCCGGCAAAGTTATTAAGATACTCGAGGGCTTGCAAAGCACTGCCGTTCGCATACTCGAGACGGCCATTGAGGCTCGCCTTGTCATTGATCTTATAGGAAAGGTAACCGGCGATGGAATCGAAATTACCTCCGTCAAAATAGCCATTGACGGCCGTATCGCTGATATTGTCCCAAGAGGCACCCACTGACAGACCTGTGACAGGTGTGTTGATGGTTGCTCCAACGTACCACTCCGTCATGTCGCCACCATTGCCTCCAATGCCGGCCACAGGATAACCATAAGCGCCTGGACCGTAATCGAGACCGCCGTACAACGCGGAGCCTTTCAGGAAGCCCCAGCTATCGGGAGCCGTCAGCGTCAGCAAACTAATAAAACCTCTCCTGCTCTCAGAGCGGGCGTTGACTGAGCCGAAAGTTGACACCTCATCCACAATACCAGATTGCAAACCAATCCAGTCAGCGAACTTGTAGGACGCCAACAAACCGGTGTGCTCGGTGGGTTCGAATGTATAGCCATAAGAACGGGTCCAGTTTGGATTGTTCATCGCATCGCTCGATTCGTAGCCGAGAAGATTGTCGAAACGGCCTAATTTGAGTTCCAGCCCGTTTCCAATCGGCACGCCCAAATCCACATAAGCCTGACGAATTGGCGCAGCGCCGCCGTCAACAGCTGTGGCATCGGGGCCGTAGCTCAGCTCAGCCACGTAGCCTGCCGACCATTTTCCCTGTTCGATCGCCTTGGAGAGCTTGATGTCCACGGCATCCAAGTTGAAGCCGTTCTGTCTGCTTTGAGTGTTAAAGGCATAGGGTGCCACGTTTGCATTGCCTGTGCCGGGTGCCCATACCGCCGACGTATCGACGTAACCACTAATTGTGGTTGCCGACAGCGACGTCAGTAACGGGGTTTGCTGCTGTGCCGCGTTCTGTGCGAGAAGCGCGGGCGCAAGGCTGACCAGCCCAACGGCGGCCAGACCCAATGTCCATTTATTTATCTTCATGTTCCTCCACTTTTTTAGTTTGTTCCTTTTGTGCGTTTTATGCGTTTCCATGGGGTGAATACAATCACCCCCACACCACAAACGGTGCATTAACATTAAGGCGCACGATATGAGAACATCGGCATTTTGACAACAAGTTTTTTCATTTATTTGCGCCTCGAAAGGCATTTTACATTGCAAGTTGCCTGATTCCAAGTTGTTACAACACGCATTTTTTATTGGAACAAGCCCTCTCCAAAGCGGGATTTTTGATGCCATTTACTATATGACATCGAAAAATCCACAATACAGAGTATGAATCCCCCCTGCCCCACTGCCTGTTGCGGTAAAAAGTATCGAACGCTCTTTTTCTGCCGAATCTTGAATTGGCCTCAAAAACAAACCGGTCTGCCCAAATCCGCCCTAAAAAACTGATGGGATGCCTTCCTGGAGAATTCTCAATTGATGGTTCAGTCCATTCGTCGCGGCGAGTTCCTTGAGCCAGCGCAATGGTTCGTCCATGTCTTCGAAGGACAACTTAAAAGTGCCATAATGCATCGGCACAAGCCATTTTGACCCAAGATCGGCAAAGGCCTTGACCGCCTCGTCGGGCCCCATGTGAACGGACCGGAATGAATCGGGATAATACGCGCCGATGGGCAGCATGGCAATTTCGGGAGGGCAGAACCGGCCAATTTCCTTAAAACCCGGGAAATAAGCGCTGTCGCCCGCATGGTACAGGCGCCGGCCTTGATGCTCAATCAAAAAACCCCCGTAGCCCCGATGACTGTCCCGCAACACGCGCGCCCCCCAATGTTGGGACGGTGTCAGGGTCACCTTCCAATCGCCATTCGAAAAGCTCTCCCACCATTGCAGCTCGATAATGCGCTCGAACCCCAGGTCGCCTGCCAGATCCCCCATTCCCCACGGCATGATGCCGATTTTCGGGGAGCGCAGCCGGCGCAAAGTCGGGCGGTGAAAATGGTCAAAGTGCGCATGCGTCAACAAAATGACATCGATGGGTGGAAGGTCCTTGATCTTCAAACCGGCGCGCCGGATGCGTTTTATCAAGAACAGCCAGTTGGCGAAGTTGGGGTCGATCAACAGATTCAAGTCGGTGAATTGAGCCAGGAAGGAAGAATGTCCTATCCAGGTCAAGGCGATCTGGCCGGGACTGAGCTTGGGAAACCTGGGCCGCACGTGCTCGCCGATCCTGGGCGTCAAGAGCGCCTTCCATATTAATTCGTAAAAAAAGGTGCGCGGATTGAAGTGCTTGCTGGGGGTCAAATCCTTGAAGGAACGCGGCAGGGGCTGGCGGCGGCGGCGGTTGCGTTTCGCCCTGGCAAAACCAAACTTAACTTTGTCCATCAAGTACTACTACAGCCAAACACCAAAAATTCAATCCTCACTACGGACTGGTCACCATGCGATAGAATCGTTGCGGGTCGGAGGCGCCGGCATCGGTGAAGGTCGTCGAGGAATTGGTGGCGGTGAACGGCTGGCCCACGTTGATCCAGTTGGTCTGGCAAAGGTTGGTCACGTACTGCACCTGATAGGCCGTGCCAACGGTTGTATACAACAAGAATTGCATTGTGGCATTTGCTTTCGCCAGCGGTCGCAGCACCGGCGCGTTGATGGGCGCCACACTGATGTCATCCAGCCCGAAATACGCCGGGTCGCAGCGAAAACCAAATTGCAGGACGGTGTTCGCCGTGGAAGCAGCGACGAGGATTTGCACGTTGGTCCAGCTGAACGCAGGAAGGTTGGTTTGGTTGAACACAGTGGTGCCGTTCCATGAGACGCTGAATTGGTTGGGGGTTCCCGACGCGGGGCTATCGAGCCAAAAGGAAAGCAAATAGGCCTGTCCGGCAACGGTGGGCAGCGTTTGCGAAAGATAGCCAAGCGAGCCGGAAGGGCCAAGCTCCGCGCCATAGGCGCCGGAATGGACATAAGAACTGGAGGGGGTGATAAGGGTGTCAGCCGTATTCCCGGACTGGGTCCAACCGGAGAAGCTTCCCGTTTCAAACCCGCCGTTCTGGACCAGTAGGGAACTGACCGTCAAGGTGAACTGGCGGCTGGCCACATAGCCGGTGCTGAGATTCGTAAACCAGATGGTGGCAGTATAGTCCCCGGCGGCCAGACTGCTGGCGGCGGCATTCAAACCGACGGTGATGACTGCCGCGTGCTTTCCCGGCACCAGGCTCCCGCTGGCAGGAGCAGCATTGAGCCAGGGGGAAGGATTGGACAACGACCAAAACAGAGTTTGAGTCCCATAGTTCGTCAGTGAAAAAGCCTCTGAATTGACGCTGAACGGACCGCTAACCAGGCCAAATGAACTGAAACCACCTGCTGGCGAAATCCCCAGGGTATCAGACAATGGCGCCAAGACTTTGATCAACGCGCTTCCGTTTGGAGTTCCCCAACCGCTGCACAGGTCGTAGCCGGTCGTGGCGTAAAACTTGTTCGAACTGGTGCTGCTGGTGTTGTTGCCCGTGGCGATGTCGTGCATCACAGAGGCATAATCGGATCCCTTGCCGATGGCGTAGATCGCCGGGTTGACAAAGCCAATGGGGGCAACGTCATAACCGGTCGCCTGTTCGTTGACCAGTGCGACAAAAGCCGCCCATAACGGCGTGGCGCAACTAGTGCCGCCAAACGTCCCCGAACTGCCGTCGCCATAGTCCACATACACATTATCTCCCGTCAGCGCGACGTCGGGGATGTTGCGCATGGTGGTGGATCCGCCGTTAGCCGACATGCTGATACCCTGCTGCCAGCTCGGCATCGCATAGTAACTGCTGATGCCCCCGCTGCTTCCGGTTCCGCCGCCCCAATTCCACACCTTCTCCGAAACCCAGGCTCCGCCGGGACCGCTCGTGGTCAATGTCGTCCCTCCCACACTCGTGATGTAGGGGCTGTCCGAAGGCGTGTCCTCGTCCGAAGGATTGTCGATGGCTCCGGCGGAGAAGGCGTCGCTGTCGCCTGACGCGCAAAAAAAGGACTGCCCTTGCAAGGCCATTTGCTGGAAGATTTGATCGGTCGTGGCGCTGGGGCCGCCGCTCCACGTCCAACTGCAGGCCAGTTGTTTGGCCTCGTTGTCCGTCGCCATGCGGTTCAAGATGTCATTCGGGATGCCGCCTGGCCCCGCCTCATAGACCATTACATTGGACAAGCCCGGCGCCATGGAAAGCGCCATTTCAATATCAAGCGACACCTCGGGGTTGCCGCTGCTTGAGCCGGTCGTGGGGACGCCATTATAACTGTCAAGCAAAACCGTTTGCAACGGGATGGCCGCCAAACCGGCCTGGCTTTCATAGCGCGTGATATCACTCGCGTAAAAGCCGTCAAATTCCACCAACCCGATCGCCTGCCCCGCGCCATTGAGTGAAACGCCCGGAACATAAGCCGCCCGAAAATCACCGCCCATGTAAGCGCCGCCTGACCCCGATCCCGTGCTGGGCTGCGCGCCGGCCAGGCCATTCTTCTGCAGGCTCTCGCGAATCAGTGGATGTGGCGGGCGGTAATTGCTCATGCCGCTGATGTCAAGAATGGGAATGTCGCCAGGCACGGAAGGTTCAACATCCGGCGCGTAAAAATCGCCCTTCCCCGACGGGCGATGATACTTCTGCAGATGCACGCCAAAAGCCCTTCCTACGTCCGAAGCCGCGCCCGAGACATCAAGCAACATCCGGTTTGCATGCGTCCCGATGACGGTCAGGTTCTTCGAGCGCGCAAAATCGATGACGGCTTGGTATTGCTCCGCCGTGGGGCCGAATTGCGCCGCAAACTCGTCCGGTGTCAGAAAATGATGATAGATGGGACTGGCTGGATCATAGACATCCCGCGTCAGATTGTCCAGCATTTGACCATTGCGCAACGGCAGCCCAATGGCGAGGTTGAGAGGTGTTTCCGTCGGTAAATCACCCACTGGTTGGAGGTTCTTGACGGCGGCGGGCACATGGCCCGGGGCCAGTTGCCGGTCCGCCCCGCATAAAGGCATCGCAATCCCCGGAATAGAGACAACCCACAGCCATTGCAAACGGCGAAAAATCATCAAATTCGCTTCGTGTTGGAGCGAATAACTGATTTTGAAGCTTAAACCATGCCCAAACGGGCCGGAATCGAGGTCGTGACGGATCTTATTTCCTCGACTCGGAGGAGGGGAGGTATTCAAGAAAGCTGAATAATGCGGCGGCAAGGCCCAGGAAAAGAACCGGAGCGATGGCCAGCGCACACATCGACAGCCAGGTTCCCTCGCTGGGCCATTCATAGATGGATTGCAAGGCTCCATTATGAGACAGCAGTATTTTCAAATGGCGCATGAGGGAAAGGGTGTTGATGTTGGTGGGAATCCGTCCAATCCCCATCTCGACAATGCCGCCATAGATTAACGCAATCACCATGTAACGGCTGGTTATTTGCCCGAAAAAGGTCCCCAACGCGCACCAGGCGGGCACGGCCAGCAGTTGCACCGCCACAAAAAGCGGCAGCAACATCCCCACCCCCGAAATCTGACGCCCGGCGCCAACGCTGAACAACAGGAGCGTCTCCGTCAATAAGAGTATTTCCAGCCAGGCAAGCTGGGATAGATACTTGACGCACAACAACCGCGCGCGGCTGACCGGACGGGTCACCAGGAAACCCAGGGTATCGGCCTGCAACTCGTCGCGCATGAGCGCTCCGCAGCCCCACACACAGCTCAACGGCAGAACGATGAAGAAGTAAACATCCACCAGCCAATGATAAAACCGCGCGCTCCGGCTCCAGGTTTCCTGATGCGTGTTGATCAACGCCTCCATCCGCCTCCGGTTGTCTGCTTCGAAGGACTTAAACTTCGCGAATTGGGATTCATCAAGCACCTCCTGGGCGCGGCGCATGATCCGCTCGGCGCAGGTTGCGGATGCATCGTGCAGCCGCTCTGATCGCAGCTCTGCATTTTCTTCAGCTTGAGCTTCGCGCACCTTCATCCCGGTCGCCGCATATTCTTCCGCGAAAATCTTCATCAGGTCAATTTGTTGCTGCGGTTGCAACGGCAACTTTGCGTCTCGCAGGCGCGCCACCAGCCTGTTCAGTTGCGGCGGCGCCAGATGGTCAAGCGGGGCATGCCGTCTCGCCCACATTTCAGGCGACTGTGTCGTAATGAAAACCAGGAACGGCAAAACAAGCATGACCGCCGCGCGCCCCGGCAGTCGCTGCCAGGAAAACTGGCCTCTCCAGGTCAACAGCCAGATGCCGCGCCATGCGCCCATGAACCCGGGCTGAACGGCGATCTTTTCCTCACGGGCTCCCGGCGGCAACGGTGTTGGTTCCAACTCGGTCATGTCGTCGTCACCTTGTCATAGATGTTTTTGAGCGACCTGCTTTGACTGCGGATGGCATGCACCGTCACCTGGCTTTCCAGGAGGAGTTCAAGCCAGCGTTCGTAAAAGGAGGTTGCGTCCTTGATCCGGATGTGGAGACAGCCGTCGCCGCCGTCCAGATCGAAGCCGAGCAGGACCCCGGCATCAAACAGGTGGCGGGCCAGTCTTTCCGGGTCGTCGCATTGCACGGCCAGTTCTTCCGACCAGTCCTTGAGGTCCCCGCGAACTTCCTTTTGACTGCCGGAGGCGAGGACGCGCCCCCAATTCAAGACAAGGATGTTTTTGCAGAGCGCCTCCAACTCGGCCAGAATATGACTCGAAATAAGTATGTTGACGCCGCCCGCGGCCAGTTGCTTGAGCATCTGGGCCATCTCCTGCCGGCCCATGGGGTCGAGGCCGTTCATCGGTTCATCCAGCACGAGCAAGTCAGGCTGATGCACTAGGCCCTGGGCCAGTTTGACGCGCTGTTTCATTCCTTTGGAATATTGGCCCATCCGTTTGCCCCAGGCCTCGCGCGGCAATTTCACGTTGTCCAAAATCGATTCACACCGCCCCCTCACTGACTGTTTGGGCAGTCCGGACAACAGTGCCAGACCTTGCAGCCAGTCGATGGGACGTAATTCCTTCGGCACCGCTTCACCTTCAGGACAATAGCCGATGCGTCGCAATAGCGCCGGATTGTTCCAGGGCGACTGGCCATAAACCGTCAGCTCGCCGGAACTGGGCTGGAGCTGCCCGGTCACGATTTGAATCAGCGTGCTCTTGCCCGCGCCGTTGGGGCCCACCAACCCGGTCAACCCCGCTTCCACCTCGAAGCTGACGTTGTTCAATCCCATGACAATCCCGTACCAACGGCTCAATTCCTGCGCTTTGATGATGGTGTTCATTCCGGGCGGACCCTCTTGCGGATGACCAGGGCGGCGCCAGCCAGCATCAACAACAAAGCCGCAACTGCACCCCAGACGCTTGGATCATTCAGGTGTTCCATTGTCCTCTGCGGGATTCCGTTCAGCATGTTCCCCAGTATCGGGATGTTGTCCTGCGCGGTTTTGACATCGTTGCCCAATCGAAACGTGGCCAGTCTGATTTGTTCCAGATTGTAACTAAAGCTCAAGTGCCGCAGCCACGGTTTGGTGTTGGTGGCAATCGGCTGGATGAAGCCTCCGAGTACCCACCACATGAACCATAGAAAGGGCGTGGTTTTTTCTTTGCTCGAAACCGCCGACACCCCCAGGGCCAGCACGCTCAGGATGCACATGCTGCTCAAGCCATAAATCAAGAGGTTGCCCAATGCCGCCCTCGCGTGCCAAAAAAACATCCAGTCCGGCGCGAGCAAATTCCCCAGGAACCATGCGGCGCAAAGCGGCCCCAGCCAGGTCAGCGTCAGCAAGCCAAAAGCCGTGCAGAATTTCCCCAGCAGATAGTCCCAGCGCGTCACCGCTTTCGACGAATAAATGACTATGGCGCTGCTGGCCAGATCACGCGTGATCAACAGTGGCATCGCCACACCCAGGGCAAAAATCCCGCACGGCGTCAGCAGTGTGCAGCCATAAAAGAAAAACACGTTTTGAGTCGTGCGCACCGAGATTTCCGGATGGGCCTGCAGCCACGTCGTCAACAGCCCGGCAAAGGTTTGCAAGGCGGGGTTCAATTGTTCCACCCACTTGACCACCATGCTGTCGGGCACCAGAAGCTGGCTGACAACGAAAAGTGCCGCCACCATCCCCAAACCCGCTGCCCAGCACAACACCACCAGACTGCGCAGCACTTTGTTTTGCAGGCAAGCGCCCAGCCCGTTTTTGGCAATGACCCACCGGCGGACCCAGATGCCTGCATGGACCCCTTCCCAGTGCTGGTAATAAATATCATGCAGCGGCATGGGAAATCTCCAGCGCTTGCACGAATGCTTCCTCCAGGGCGTTGGGGCTGGGGATGATCTCCAACGGCGCCAACTTCAGTTCGCGCAGAACATTTAATAGGGGATTCAAAGATTCGGCGTGATGTTCCACCTTCAAATGACCGTTGGACAGCAGCTCGCACGGCCATTGGCGCCGCTGGCAAGCCTCTTGTAATTCGTGGTGCCCGCCCCCCAGCACGACCTCCGCCGACCCCCGCTTGCGTGCCTTCAAGTTCTCCAGCGTGTCATGCACCAGCACACGTCCGCGGGCGATGATGATGATCTGTTCACAGACCCGCTCCACGTCTTGCAACATGTGGGACGAGAGCACAACGGTGATGCCGTAAGTCTTCCATAAACTTTGCACCAGTTCCAGGATTTGAGCCTGCCCTTTGGGGTCAAGTCCATTCGTCGGTTCATCAAGGAACACGAGTTCAGGGTCATGCACAATCGCCTGGGCCAGCTTGGCCCGCTGCTTCAGCCCGGTCGAATAAGTCTCTATTTTCCGATACCGTTCCTGGCCCATGCCGACAAAATCCAACATTTCATGCGCGCGCTGCCGGGCCGCCTGGAAGGGCAACCCTGACAATTGCGCGCAATAAGTCACATACTCGCATCCAGCCATGCCCGGGATGTGGCAATTCTGTTCCGGGCCGTAACCGACTCGTTTGCGAATCTCGCGCCCTTCGCGGCCGACTTCGCGCCCGAGCAATCTGGCCGAGCCCGTGCTTATGGGTTGCAACTGAAGCAGACACTTCATTAGCGTGGTTTTGCCGGCGCCATTGGGACCGAGCAATCCGATTGCGCCCCGATTTACCTTGAGTGTGACGCCATCCAATGCCCGTTGCCGGCCATAAACTTTCGAGAGAGCCTCAGTTTCGATGACTGTCTGGGGAAAAGACATGCTTCCGTGCCACTGTGGAAGCAAAGCCCCGCCAGAGCAAACAATTTTCTCATTTCAAATCTGAGAATCGAGGCCAGGAACCCCTTGTCTTTCATTGGGAAATGGTGAATCCTCTAGGGCAGTTTGTTGGACTGGGCGCAGCCGAGGTTGCCCCGCAGGATGAAATCATTTCTTAAACGTTCGCTGATAACAGGGTTGGCCGTCGCTCTGGCGGCAAGTATAGTGCCGGGAATTACCTGGACTTACACGGGCCTGATTCTGGCCACGCTCTTGTTGGTCATTCTCAACGCGATTGTCCGGCCCATTCTGGTTTTGCTTTCACTTCCCCTGCTCATTTTCACTCTGGGCCTCTTCATTCTCGTCATCAACGCCGTCTTGCTTTATTGGGTCGGCCACCTCCTGCAACCCAGGTTCGTCGTGGATTCCTTTACCGCGGCTTTTTGGGGTTCGCTCGTTATCGGCGTCGTTTCTCTGGTCCTCAATTCCCTCACCAAAAGCGGCGATGCCCGTTTTCAGTTCCACCGCGGCAAGCAGCCCCCCCGTCCCCCCAATGATGACGGCGGCCCCGTCATTGATGTCTAAAAAGTGCTTTTTGGCTGTTGACTTCGCATGGGCGTCTGATAGGTTCTCCGCTCCCTGTGAAGGGTTTTTTGATGAAGACGTATTTGCCGAAGAATAAATTAGACCAGCGCAAATGGCATGTGGTTGACGCCGACGGCGCCATCCTGGGCCGCCTAGCGGTTCAAATCGCCAATATTCTGCGCGGGAAGGACAAGCCTGTTTATACCGCCCATCTTGACGCCGGCGATTTTGTCGTGGTGATCAATGCGGAGAAGGTCCGGCTCACCGGGAAAAAGGAGTTGGCCAAGGAATTCATGTCTTATTCCGGATGGAAAGGCGGGGAGAAATACAGAACCGTCGCCGCGGTTCGCGCGCACCATCCTGAGAAGTTAATCACGCACGCCGTCCGCGGCATGGTGCCGAAGAATCGATTGGGCCGGGTCCTGATGACCAAGTTGAAAGTCTATAAAGGCAGCGAGCATCCCCATGCCGCGCAGCGGCCCGCGAAGTTGACGCCCGCCAAATAAACCCTTAATCTCCAACCCGCTTTTATCATGGCAGACATTAAAGAATTCCTTGGCACCGGACGCCGCAAAACCGCCGTGGCGCGTGTTCGCCTGGCGGTCGGCTCTGGAAAAATTGTCGTCAACGGCCGGCCGTTCGAAAATTATTTCGGCACGGACACCCTCCGCACCGTGGCCACGCAGGCCCTGGCCGCGACGGAATCGGTGAGCAAATACGATGTTCGCGTCAACGTCGCGGGCGGCGGCCCGGCGGGACAAGCCGGCGCCATCCGGCTCGGCATTGCGCGGGCCTTGTTGCTGGTCGATGCCGCGTTGCGCCCCGTGCTCAAATCAGCCGGCTACCTGACGCGCGATCCACGCATGAGGGAACGCGAGAAATACGGCCAGCCCGGCGCCCGCAAACGCTTCCAGTACAGCAAACGTTAGAAAACGGCTGGGAGAAAACGGGCAAAGGCGGATTTTTATCGTGCTGGCGCGTGCTCCGCGCCGGCCCAACCACGGTTTGCATTGCAGCTTGTAACGTGACTCCTCCGGTCAAAGCAGCCATTGTCGGCGCATCCGGTTATTCCGGGGAAGAATTGGCGCGCCTGCTCCTGGGCCATCCCCAGGTGGAATTGACCGCCGTCACATCGCGCCAATACGCGGGGCAGACCCTTGCCACCGTTTTTCCAAAGCACGCCGGCCAGCCGCGCAGCCGGATTTTGCGTTTCACTGAGCCGAAGACCGACGTCATCGCCAAGGCCGCCCAAGTCGTGTTTTTGGCCCTGCCCCACGGTGTCGCGGCGGAATTTGCCGGCCCGCTGCTCGACCAGGGTTGCAAGGTGATTGACCTAAGCGCGGATTTCCGCCTGAAGAGCAAAGCCGTTTACCGGGAGTTTTACGGAAACGAGCACCCCGCTCCGGCCTTGCTGAAAGAGTCCGTTTACGGCCTGCCGGAATGGCATCGGGCCGACATCAAGAAGGCCCGGCTCATTGCCTCGCCTGGGTGCTATCCAACGAGCATCTTGCTGCCGCTCCTGCCGTTGCTCAAAGCCGGTCTGATCAGAAGCAGCGGGATGATTGCCGATTCGCTCAGCGGCGTGAGCGGGGCGGGACGAAAGGTCGATTTGCAGTATCTTTTCCCCGAATGCAACGAGAGCATGCGGCCTTACGGCATACCCAAGCACCGGCACTTGTCGGAAATCGAGGAGCAACTGACCCTGGCGGCGGGCCACCCGGTGGTGATGCAGTTTTCGCCGCATTTGATCCCGGTCAATCGCGGCCTGCTGACCACGCTCTACTTGACGCCGAAGAAGTTTTTTCTTCCCCCGGCAATGTTCGCGGAAAACCCAACCGATGAAGAACTTGTCACGAGGCTGAAGGAAGACGGCATTATCATTGCCCAGCGCACGGTAAGGAAGTACCGCAGCATAGGTTCAGCAAGTGACAAGGAGATGGCGGCTTTCCAAGAGCAGGTCGCCCAGTGCTTCCAAAAAGCTTACGGCAGCGAACCGTTTGTCCGGCTCCTGGAGGGCGAAGCGTTGCCCGACACCAAGAACGTCACCGGAACAAACATGATCGAAATCGCCTGGCGCCTCGATGCGCGCACCGGCCGCCTTATCGTGATGAGCGCGATTGATAACATCACCAAAGGGGCCAGCGGCCAGGCCGTTCAGAGCATGAACATCCTCTGTGGCTTCCCTGAAACGACCGGCTTGATCTAGTGTAGTGTTTCAATGACATCATTACACGAACCCCTCTCCCGGCCTGCGGCCACCCTCCCCATGAAACCTTTGTGCATCGTTCTATCTCCTTCTCCTCCACATACTTGTGGAGGAGAGGGCCGGGGAGAGGAGGTTCTTTTGTCGGTGGAGGGTTCATGGAGGGGGTTCGTCGCAAAGCCATTTCTGTCACACCACACTAGGGCCGCGTCGCGATCCACCACACCATTTCCATGGACATCGCCGCCAACCTGAACAACGTCCGCCAACGTGTGGCCGCCGCCTGCGCCCGGGCCGGACGCGATCCGTCCTCGGTGACGCTCGTTACAGTGAGCAAAGGACATCCGGCGGATGTCGTGCGCGCCGCCGCCGATTTGGGCGTGTCCCTTTTTGGCGAGAACCGCGTGCAGGAGGCAAAGATCAAAATCAGCCAATGCCCGGGCCGCTTGCAATGGCATCTCATCGGCCATTTGCAATCGAACAAATGCCGTGATGCCGTGTATTTGTTCACCATGATCCAAAGCGTGGACAGTCTTTCCCTGGCGCGCGAGATCAACAAATGGGCCGACAAATTGGCCAAAACCATGCCCATCCTCCTGGAGGTCAATGTGGCCGGAGAATCGAGCAAGTTCGGCTATTCCCCGGAAAAGGTCTTGCTGGAATTCATGGATATCAACGCCCTGCCGAGAATCGAGGTGCATGGGCTGATGACGGTGGCGCCGTGGACGCAAGAGGCGGAGAAAGTGCGCCCGGTCTTCCGGCAATTGGCCGAATTGAAAAAACAGTGCGAAGATTTATTGGGCGCTCCCCTGCCCCATTTGAGCATGGGCATGAGCGGCGATTTTGATGTGGCTGTGGAAGAAGGAGCGACTATGATAAGGCTCGGCAGCGCCGTTTTGGGGCCAAGAAAGCCGGCCCCACTCCGGACGAATGACGAATAATATGGATTTGACCATCGAAACATTTGAAGGGGAAATCTCGGAGGCGCTTAAAGCCTACGACAAGTTTATCGTTTGCCTGGACAAGACGCCGCCGGATTGCAAAGCGACGCTGGTGTCGTTGATGGACAAAGCCATCAAGGCGTATGCCAGCCGCGGGCCTCATCTTCGCCACGGCATCGCCCTGGACAAACAGGTCACGATCATCCTCAGCCAGACCGAGCAGGAGCGCCCCCTGTGCGGCATCTATTTCAACCTCCATTCCCCCTACAAAAAAAAGGCGCCCGCCAAGGCCAAAAAAGAGAATTAATGAGCCCTAATCACAGTTGAGTAAGGGAGAGCACCTCTCCTTTGCGCCGCATTCCGAGAATCTCCTTTTCGGCATCCCGTCCATCAAGTCCATCAAGTCCACCTCTTACCGATTGTCGTCCCGACATTTCATTTTGCGAACCTTCGCGCCTCTTCGCGGCAATCGCCTGTTCTTTCCCGCAAACAAAAAATCCCTTTCCCCTTGACTGTATATATAGACTAGCTACAGTATATGCAGTGAATGAGAAAAAGTCAGCCTGCCTTCTGCCGCCGATCTCCCCGGCGGCCGGGCCGCTTTACCAGCAGATCGTGGACGGCTTCAAGCGCGAGATCAGCGAAGGCCGTTTGGCGGGAGGCGCTGCCCTTCCTTCATTCCGGCAACTGGCCGGCGACCTGATGGTCAGCGTCATCACCGTCAAGCGCGCTTACGAGGAACTGGAGCGGGACGGCATCATCCTGCGCCGCCAGGGCTTGGGCACTTTTGTCGCCCGCAACGGCGACGACCGCAGCCGCCAGTTGAAAACCGAACGCGCCGGGGAGTTGCTTCGCAACGCCATTCGCGAAGCCCGCGAAGCCGGTTTGGCCGAAAAAGATATCGCCGACCTGTTCCGCCGGATCAATAACAAGGAAAAATCATGAACGCAAACGCCATCGAAATTCGCGGCCTGAAAAAATCTTTCGGCCGTTTCCAACTCGGCCCGCTTGATTTGACCGTGCCGCAAGGCGCCATTTACGGTTTGATCGGCCCCAACGCCGCCGGCAAAACCACCACGCTGGATCTCATCATGGGCATGGGCGATGCCGACGCCGGTTCCATCAGCGTCCTTGGCCTGGACCATCGCCGCGACGAAGTGGCCATGAAACGCCAGGTCGCCTACGCCAGTCCGGACGTGAATTATCAGGCATGGGGCAAGGTCTGGAAACTGATTCGCTTCGTGCGCGGATTTTATCCGTCTTGGGATGATTCCTACTGCGAGCAACTTCTTAAAAGCCTCCAAGTCAACACTGACGATAAGATTGCCACGCTCTCCTTCGGCACTCGCGTCAAGCTCGGGTTGATCCTCGCCCTTTCCTGGCGTCCCAAAGTCATAATTCTCGATGAACCGACGGCGGGACTCGATGCCGTGTCAAAAAGACAAATCTTCTCCGAACTGCTCGCCGCCATGCAAAACGAACAGCGCACCGTAATCATTTCTTCGCACGGCTTGAGCGATCTTGAACGCTTTGCCGATAACATCGGAATGATCAAAAATGGAAAGCTGCTCGTGGAAGGCCCGATAAGCGAATTGATGGAACGGTTCAAACTGGTGGATTTCGTCGCCGACAACGGCGCGGCTTTCATCCCGTCCGAAGGTTTCTTTCTCCAAAAACATGAGAGCGACCGCTGGCAAGCATTGCTGGACACGCGGAAGAAAAACCTGGAGGACCTGGCTGCGCACGGCGCTCGGCAAATCTCCACCACGCCCGTCACACTGGAGGACGTATTCGTGGCCCTCGCCGGGGAGTCAAACGTATGAAACTGATCATATTGGATTTTTTGAGGCGTTGGTGGGGAGGTTACCTGCTTGCAGTGCTTTTCGTTGGCGCGATGCTCGCAGCATTGGACTTGGAAGTAGGATTCACATTCTTCAGTATTCTCATGCTGCCATTCGCGTTTGAACTGGGTCGCAGGCCGGTTGGAGTCATGGTGACATTGCCCGTTTCCAGGAGAACAATTGCTTTGAGCTATTGGTGCGCTGCCGTCCTTTTGCCGGTAGTCTTGATGGCGGGAATCGTTGTGCTGGATGCCCTGCTCTTTCGTTCATTCGCAGTTTCGTGGAAAAGCGCCGCCATGATTCTACTTGGCGCGCTGGCTTTAGCCGGATCAGGTTTTTGCCTTTTCACTTTTATTTCGCAGGATGATGGAGAGGACAATGCGGATAATGTTCTGGTTATTTGTTTGGGGACGCTGTGGTTTTTGTTCACTATGTACGGCCTTTGCGATCAAAGAGTTCTCAATGGGACACCGAAAAGTCCGGTTTTCTATCTCGCTGGTTTAATCGGACTGGTTCTCACGGTTTGGGGATATTCAAGGTCCGAAACATTGGGTTTCGGACACTACAGGAAGCATAAGGACGGCTGGCATTTTTCCGTCCGAGCACCCAGGCAAATCTCATCTCGCAAACCAGGCACCGAGAGATTTGGTGGCGTCCTTTTCAATGTTGTGTGGAGGGCGTTCCTGGCCGGATTGGGCGTCACGATGTTCATTCGGCTTTTTGGAATTCGCATCGAAGGAGACCAAAGCTGTTGGCCATTTCTGATCACCTTTAGTGCAACCGGGTGCGCCGTGTTTTTGTCCAGTGGTGGATTGCGATTGCTGCGATGCCTGCCTCTTTCGACCTGTCACCTCGCCTCGGTTCTTTTACTCATCCCGCTGTTTAGCGTCTTGGCTGTCGTCGCTGGATTGGCGGTGGTGCAATTGACCAATCTGGGCCATTTCCTAAATCGAGATTCGGCGACTTTCCTAGTTCCGATGACGGGCGCCGTTTGCTTGGCGTCGAGTGTCATGGTTCTTTGTTCTGGAAGTAAAGACGTGAACCTTATAGGACTGGCGCTTGGCCTGCCAGCCTCGATGGTTATCTGCGATACAGTTTCGAACGTGAAATGGCCGGTAGCTCTCTGGTGGCTTCTGGGATTTTCCCTGATGTTGGCCGCGTTTTTCCTGAACCGGCATTGGTTGCGATCCAGCTACTCTTATCGCCCATCCACCGGGGGTTTTCTGCGACGTCATCGTTAGAGTGTTTCCTCCTGGCCCCGCATTCGGCAACCAGGCCAAATCCCTGCCCCGCAATCCGTTACGCATTGTTTGCGCCGGAACGCGCCATCCCCACCAAAAATAATTAAAATACTCATTTGACTATTGAATACTTCCTGATATATGTAGTCAAAGAAAGTGGGAAGTATGAAGGATGAATTAAGAAGGTCCGCCTTCGCAGAGTTGCGGCCCGGCCAATCCGCCAATGCCGCGGCGGCATGGCCGGCGCCGACACGCTTGTCGCGCCGCGGCTGCTCAGCGGTGGCGGAAAACAAAACCGCAAGAACCGTAAGAACCGTAAAATCTGCGTTTGCCCATTTTTCATTCGGAACCTGCTGCCGCCCAATCCCTTCCGACCGCAATGAGAGACAAGCATCTTACGGATTATACGTAAGAATTTCGCATGGGTGTATGGGGGGAGGGGGTCAATGAATCCTAATCCTAATCTTAATTCAAGCCCGTTCTGCCGGTCGAATAGCCGGATAATTCCATGCAAACCATTTACAATGAATGCCTTGCATCTAAAACCCAGTCGAGCCAAGCCAGGGTCACTCAAAGCGACTCAAAGCGATTTGTCTGGAGGCAAACACCGGCCTTGCTTTGCGACTTGGCGTCTTGGCGCGACTGCGTTTGGTTTGATTCAGGCTCAGAAAATCAAGCTGAGTCGCACCCAGTCGCACCGAGTCACAGTGATTTTTTTGCGGAATCCCCGGGCGACGCCGCCGGTCTGCCAACATTTCCGGCCAGGGCAAAAAAGGACTGGCGCGAATTGTTCACTTGGGCGAAGTTGCAAATTATGTGCTCAGTAAAACTTATGCCTTTCATAAGGTGGTTCGTCCTTGTGCTGCTGCTGGTGTTGGCGGCGACGTTGTCAAACGCTTGGGCCGCCAATTTTTACCAGGGTGTCTCTCCGACCAGTTTGCCATGGCCTGGTGGCATCGTGCCCTACGCCTTTACAACCAACGTGTCCGCCGCGGAGCAGGTCGTTTATCTGGATGGCATGAAAGAATGGGCGCTGTCGGCCAACATTCAGTTCGTCCCCTGGACCACGCAAACCAACCACGTCATCCTTGACCTGGATTACATGGAAGGCACCAACACCTACGTGGCAACGGTGCCGGCGGTGATGACCGTCGATAACCTGTCGCGCGCCCAGGTCTGCCACGAGACAGGCCATCTGCTGGGCTTCCAACACGAGCATGTCCGAACCGACCGCAACAGCTACATCATCGTCAATTTTGCGAACATCGACACCGGGGAAACCACCAACAGCAGCGGCGAAGGCTCCGGCAGCGTGACGAATCTCTATGTGATTGACAGCAATTCGACCGCCTACGGCGCTTACGATTTCGAGTCCGTCATGCACTACGGCCGCACCTTGTTCTCGATTGATCCCGCCACCCTGGACGTGCTCGACCCGCAGCCGGCCTACGTCTATGAGTATTACAATCGCATCGGAAACTTCGTCCTGAGCGTTGGAGACCGGGCCGGGGCCGCCCATCTTTACGGCGCAGCCTCCACGCCGCTGACCAATATCGTCAGCACGACCGCCGACGTCGGCCCGGGCAGCCTTCGGGCCGCCATTTATTATGCCAACGATCATCCCGGCACGACGGTTCGTTTCAATATCCCGACCAATGACAGCGGTTTCAGCAATGGTGTCTATACAATTTATCCCACCGGGCAACTGCCTCCGCTGGTCTCCGCCGGGACCGTCATCGACGCCACCACACAGGCGGGCTACGTGGCCAGCCCGATCGTGGCCCTGGATGGTTCGCATCTCATTCCTCAAATCGAGTTTCCCATCGGCGGCATCTATATCTACGCAAGCAACTGCGTCCTGCGCGGGCTGGCCCTGGATAATTTCACCAATTCGGGCATCAACCTTCTTTACAACTACGCGGTGAGCAACGAGGTGCAAGGCTGCTACGTCGGGCTGGCTCCCAACGGCACGACGCCCGCGCCCAACGATTACGAAGGCATCAATATCGGCGCAGGCGCCCACGCCAATGTCATCGGCGGCACGAACGCCAGCCAGCGCAATGTCATCAGCGGCAATTCCGGCTACGCCATCACCATCACCAGCACCAACAGCAATGGCAATGTGGTGAAGGGCAATTACATTGGACTGAACGGTTCCGGGACTGCTTCTGTCGCCAACACCTACAACGGCATCGGCATTTGGGGCGGTTCCAGCAGCAACGTCATCGGCGGCTCGGGCGCCGGCGCGGGCAATGTTATTTCAGGCAACATCGAATATGGGATTTTCATCAGCGACACCAACACCACCGCCACCGTCGTGCAGGGCAATTTTATCGGGATCAACGCCGCCGGGACCGGGATCGTATCCAATACCTGGAGCGGTCTGGCCATTGTGGGAGGTTCCTACAGTAATCTCATCGCAAACAATGTGGTGTCCGGGAACGCTTCCTATGGCATTTTCATTAGCGATCAGGGCACCAGCAGTAACGTCATACAGGGCAATTTCATCGGCACCAGTCTGCAAGGCACGACTGCATTGCCCAATGCCTACATGGGGATCGGGATTTGGAGCGACGCCACGGACAACCTCATCGGGGGCACGACCGCCGCCGCCCGAAACATTATCTCCGGCAACGGCAATAACGGCATTGGCACGGGCTTCGCCAACAGCGGCGGCAACGTGATTGAGGGCAACTACATCGGCGTGACCAGCAATGGCTTGAGCGCCGTCCTCAACAATGGCGTTGGCGTCTATGTGGAGACCAGCCAGCAGAGCAACATCATTGAATCAAACGTCATTTCCGGCAATACCTCTGACGGCATCTATCTATATCAATCGACCAATAACGTGGTTCAGGGCAACGACATCGGCGTGGCCGCGAATGGAACGACGGCGCTGGCCAACGGCGGCGATGGCGTCTATCTCTACCTCAGTGAAAGCAACTTGATCGGAGGCTCTGCCGCCGGCCAGCGCAATGTCATTTCGGGAAACCTGGGCAACGGCATCGACTTTTTCCAGGTGACGAACAACGTGGTGCAAGGCAACTACATCGGGACTGTTGTCAGCGGCCTGCTTGCCATGCCCAATGCCGAAGACGGATTGACCTTGGTCGCCGCTTCACAAAGCAATCAGATCACCGGCAACATCATCGCCGCCAGCGGCAATTATGGCGTGGTCCTTTCGGACCCCGGCACCGACGCTAACGTGCTTCAGGGCAATAATATCGGCGTCGGCGCGGATGGCGCGACAGCCCTGGGCAACACCTGGCAGGGCATGGTCATTCAAAGCGGCGCGTCCAGCAACACCATCGGGCAGTCCCTGGCCGGATCGGGCGCGGGCAACATCATCGCCGACAATGGCTACGGCGGCGTTATTCTCTACAGCACAAACACCCTCGGCAATTCCATCCGCGCCAACTCCATCTTCGGCAACAGCGGCCCCGGCATTGATCTTGTTCCTGTCAGCCCCGGCCAAGGCCCCAACGATCTCGAAAACTACCCCGTCCTGACCTCGGTTGCCGTCTTTACCAACACCATGGTCGTTGCCGGAACGGTCAGCAACGGGGCCAACCGAATAATTCTTGTTGACATATATTACAATCCCGCCCAGGACCCCACCGGCTACGGCCAGGGCCGGACGTTTGCCGGCACCGCCACCGCCCAGACGGGCGCGTCCGGAACGGGTTCCTTTTCCCTGCCTTTTGCCACGAGGCTGGCCGGACAATATTTTTCCGCCACCGCGACGGACGCCTCGACGGGCAACACGAGCCAGTTCAGCCTGGATGTTGAGGCCACCAATGTTGCAGGCGCAGGGCCGGGTGAATTCACGAGTCTCCATTACTCCAGCACCAACGGTTTCAGTTTTGATATTACCCTGGCCACAAACCAGAATTACTCCATACAGGAAACGACCAATCTTTCGGTCAACCCGATTGTCTGGACGGACGTGACGGATTTCTTTGCCACAACACCCTCCGTGCAGATCCTCGATCGTGCGGCGACCAATTCACGCCAGCGCTTCTATCGCGCCATCACTCCGTAACCCCGGGAAAACGAGACCGGCGGTGTCCTAATTTGAAATCTGGCCGGCATGGAATCCCTCGCTTTCCCTCCCCCGGCATGGCATATTGTGGCTGGGGGATGGTTTGGAGATGTGGGGAATCGAACCCCATGCAGCCACAGGTGTAGAGCCGAGCGCAGCACCAAGCCACCCCCAACTTTACCTTTAAACCTTTGCTTCCGAAGCCTCAAAATTAAATTCCTTCTGGTCTCCAAATCTATCCGTGATTTTGCGCTCGTACTCCGTTCTGTCCTTTGACGATTCCGCCATTTCGAGCACTCTACCCAATTGAATTCTTAAGGCTCTGGCTCCAATTTCGCTCAGAAACTGAAACAGCTTTTTTTTCCTGTCCCCGCCTTTGGCCTTTTGCGCCCTGACCAAGGCAAGAATCTTTCCATTGCTTTTTGCTAATGGGGTATAAATGTGATTTACGGTCAAATGCTTGAACTCCCACGGCTTGCCGCGTGGAATGGCCGGAATTTCGTAGAGCTTGTACCATTGCTCGTACAGTTCGGGCGGAAACTCTTTTTCGTATTTTTTTGCTTCCTCCTGCACGTATGCCTTGAAAGCCGTGATGACCTCTTGAGCAGTCGGATTGTATCCGGCCAGCGCCCACACAAGCCCTTTGATTCCAGATTTTGCGGACGCGGCAATGATTAAATGAGCCTGCATCGCAACGTGTTTTTGCTGGGTGTTAAGATGGGGTTCGACTTGGATGATTGCTTTGCAGACATCAATCAAGAGGGTGACATCAAAGCCGTGAATTATAGTCGGCGGCTGCGCGCCAAGGCCAGACCATTGATACTTAATGGGTTGCGACAGTTTTTGACTTAACTGCGCGCCGAGGGAATCAGCCATTGCCTTGCTGGACAGAAAACGCGGAAACGCATTTCCACGGACAGAAAGGCCAAGGGCTTTTCCCATTCCGCTCTGGCTAATCACGGCTGTTTTCTGGGCATCGTCCAACACGTAGCAATCAACATCTATTCCAAAATGCTCCTTGAAATTTCCTTTTCGGATTCCCATGCCTGCCGCCACGAGTCCGTTAGTTGCAGGCAAACGTCAGAAGTAGCCCTGCCAATTTCCTGTCAAGGTTTCCACCAATTTTTGGGGTATTCAAAACCCCCGCTGTGGTGAATTTTTCGTCGGTTGCGGTTCGTAAACCCAGGGCTGCGGTTCGATTGCTCGCACAGTCTTCTCCAGTGTTAAAAACAACCCTTATGGTAACGCCAGCAAAAGGCGCGAAGTGCGCAGAAACGAAAAAGTGTATGCTGGATACGACAATTCAAATCATTAAAAGCGGCTTGAAAGGCGACCCGACCGTCAGCCCGCGCGACCGAGTTAAAATTCTGGCCACTCTCCGTACTGGCCCGGCGGTGACAGCCAACGCGAGCGAGCCTGCCGAAACATCGCAGCAACGCATTCAGCGTATTGTTCGGCGTGCTGAGGCGGCCCGAATGTATGGCTGTAGCCTTCGTCTCGTGGACAGGCTGGCCGAACAAGGCGTCTTGAAAAAAGTCCGACTACCGGGGAGAAAACGTGGGGCCGGTTTTCTCGAATCCGACCTGTTGGCCGTGATGGCTGGGAAGGCTGGATAATGCAAGTTGTGGATATTCTCGCTCTCACCGGCCACGCGATATTGTTGCCGATACCAAGAGGCACGAAACGTCCCACTGATACGGGCTGGCAGACTTTCGGCGAAGCACAAATGCGTGACCCCGAATATCTGGCCCGCTTAAATAACGGCAGCAACGTGGGCATGAACGGACGCGATAAGGAAATAAATGACATCAGGGCAATTGTTCATTCCGGCCAATTGGGCAAATGCACCGAAGATCAATTAAAGCGAATGTTGGTGGTAATAGACCATTACGACGCCAGCAATTATCCACACATGACGCAAGGCTTAAGGGAGCCAGTGCAAAACCAGCTAGAGCGCGTTCAAAGAGAACGGCATTTTAAAGATTCAACAGCGGAGATTACCCGGCTTCACAAAGAGGCTCTGGAAGAACAAGCGCGATTGCATCGTATTCAGATAGCAAACGACCGCCAATTGGCGGATGACGCGGCATTAGACAACGACAAAAAGCATGGCCAAAGTTTGGCGATTTCAAAAGAGGCAAATCAACTGTCCAAGAGAGCTATTCTGATCGCGTGGCTAAGTGTTTTAGCAACTGTGGTTATTGGGGTGATTGGCGTGATTGTGGCACATCTCGATAGTAGTCGGACTTCCACTTCTGACACAAATGCACCTCGTATAAAAGAAACAGCACCGCAATTAACCATGCCGCAAATTGTACCGCCCATGCCAAAGCCCACGCCGACGAATTCGATTCAGACGAATGCGGCCCAAAAGAAATAATTTTCCAAATCATGCCGAGTTTTTACCACCACAGGGAAAACACAGTCTAAAATCAGAGTCGTAAATGCCCTTTTTGAAGTTGGCATTTTTCTTGCCTTCGCAAGAAAAATGAAGTTTTTGCTAATTTTGCTGGACAGGGTTTGGCCGGGCAAAACTATTCGGCTTTCAAATTAGGACACCGCCACGAGACCCGCCCGCTGGACAAAATCGCGGTCGGCGCGTAAAGTGGAGGGCGACACGCTTGTTGGCAATGCGTACGTTTGAGTTCATGGGGTGACTCGTCTTGCCCGCTTGGTTGTTTGAATATGATGAATGCCAAAGAACTCCGCCCGCTTCTGCCAATCATTTACGTGATCTCGGGCTTCGTTGTTGTGTACACGCTTTACGTTGTCAGTTTGTTCCGGCCCAGAAAGGGCCACCACCGCCGCCTTTGGCGGACACGCGATTGGGTCTGGGTGCCCCTCGCCGGCGCGGCGGGCCTCATGCTCCTGGTTCTCTGGTGGCGCATGCGCCAGGTCCCTTGAGCGGTTTGTTCGGAGGCATCCCGGCACGGCCCAAGTTTGGACTCGCCACTGCGGCATCTACAGCGTAATTTGTGCCGGTTTTACTGATGAAAATTTATATCGACGGCAATTACTTTGATGAGAAGAACGCCAAAGTGTCCGTGTTCGACCACGGCCTGCTTTACGGCGATGGCGTCTTCGAGGGCATTCGCGCTTATAACGGGCGCGTCTTCAAACTGGCCGAGCACATCGACCGCCTTTTCTCTTCCGCCAGGGCGATTCTGCTCAAGATCCCCATGTCGCGGAAGGAAATGATGAAGGCGGTCGTGCAGGCCTGCCGCCGCAACAAAATTCGCGACGGCTACGTCCGGCTGGTCGTCACCCGCGGGGTCGGCTCCCTGGGCTTGAATCCCTATACCTGCAAACGTCCGTCGGTCATCATCATCGCGGACAAAATCCAGCTTTATCCGCCGGCTTTTTACAAGCGCGGCCTGGACCTGATCACGGTGCCCACGGCGCGCAACCTGCACAGCGCCCTCAACCCGGCCATCAAATCGCTCAATTACCTTAATAACATCCTGGCAAAAATCGAGGCCATCAACGGCGGCTGCGAGGAGGCCATCATGCTCAACGCCCAGGGCTTTGTGGCGGAATGCACCGGCGACAATATTTTCCTGGTCAAGGACGGCCATTTGTCCACCCCGCCGCTGTCGGCCGGGGCTTTGTATGGCATCACGCGGGCGGTGGTGATGGAGCTGGCCCGGCAGAACGGCTTGAGCGTCAGCGAACCCGACGTCACCCGCTACGATCTGTTCAATGCCGACGAGTGCTTCTTGACCGGCACCGGGGCGGAGATCATCGCGGCGGTCAAAATCGACGGCCGCATCATTGGCAACGGCAGGCCGGGGCCGGTTACCAACCGCCTCATTAAGCGGTATCATGAGTTAACCAAATCCTCCGGCGAGCCGATATTTGATTGATCCACGAAGGCGTGGAATTTCGTTCTCATTTTGAGCGAATTGTGGTAAATTAATGGTATGCTATGCATGTTTTGTAAGCAGAACCCGGCCAAGGTCCACCTGACCCAGATCATCGGGGACAAAATGCAGAAGGTCGATTTGTGCGAGGATTGCGCCAAACAAAAGGGCGTCAACGATCCCGCCGGCTTTTCTTTGGCTGATCTGCTGCTCGGCTTGGGCGCTTCCCAGGAGATCGCGCAAACCAGCGGCGGCGAGGAGGTCAAGTGCCTGAACTGCGGCTTTACCCAGGCCGATTTTAAGAAGGCCGGGCGGCTGGGCTGCTCCCAATGTTACTCCACTTTTGCCGAGGGGCTGGAAAGTTTGCTCAAGTCCATGCACAAGGGCACCAAGCACGTCGGCAAGGTCCCGCTCGCCCTCCGGCAGGGCCGGGATTTGACCGAGCGGCTGAGATATTTGCAGAAGAAACTGGACCGGGCCGTCACTTCGGAGGATTTTGAACAGGCTGCCACTCTGCGCGATGAAATCAAGGAGACCAAGGACCAGATGAACCAGGTGGTCCAGAAATAGTTCCATGACCATTCACGAATTTCTTTGTCCACCGGTCGAAAGCGCCCGGCGCACCGGCCCCCATGACCGCATCGTCATGTCCAGCCGCGTTCGTTTGGCGCGCAATCTTCGCAACACCCCGTTTCCCGGCTGGGCGAAAAAGACCGAACGCATCAAGGCTCTCGAAACCATCCGGCCTGCCGTGGAAAGCCTGCCGCAATTGGCGGGGGCCTTCTCGGAAACCATGGACAACCTCGGTCCGCTGGACAAGCAGATCCTGGTCGAGCGCCATTTGATCAGCCGCGAACATGCCGCCAAAAACGCCGGCAGCGGCCTGGTCCTCAACAAGGAGGAATCCCTCTGCGTCATGATCAACGAGGAGGACCATCTGCGCATGCAGGCGCTCCGTCCCGGACTCCAGCTTCAGCAGGCCTGGCAGGCCATCGACCAGATCGATTCCGACCTCGAGCGCAAGCTCGATTACGCCTTTTCCTCCGAGTTGGGCTATTTGACGGCTTGCCCGACGAATCTCGGCACCGGCATCCGCGTCAGCGCCATGTTGCACCTGCCGGGGCTTGTCCTGGCCGAGCAAATCAATCAAATCATTCAATCCGTCAACAAGTTGGGCCTGGCCGTGCGCGGCCTCTACGGCGAGGGCACCGAAGCCCTGGGCAACGTCTTCCAGGTGTCCAACCAGATGACCCTGGGCGAAATCGAGGGGGACATTGTGGAACGGTTGAACAAAGTGCTGCTGCAAATCATTGAACACGAGGAAAACGCCCGCGGCATGTTGCTGGAGAAAAAACCCAAGATCGTCTTTAACTTCATCGGCCGCGCCTATGGCATCCTGGCCAACGCCCACAGCATCACCTCCAAGGAAACCATGAACCAGCTTTCCTTGATGCGGCTGGGAGTTGATTTGGGCGAATTCCCCACCGCCGACCGGCCCCTGATCGACGAGTTGTTCGTCATTACACAGCCCGCTCATTTGCAGAAGAATTACACCGAGAAACTGGCGGCCGAGGAACGGGATGTCATCCGCGCCGACATGCTGCGCGAGCGCTTGCAGAACGTCAGCCGCCCCAACCCAAAAATGCCCGGCAATGGCGGTTCGCTGGACAAACGCAATTGAAAGAGGCAAATTCATCTTATGAGTGAAGAAGCCATGAACAATTTTACGCCACGCGCTCAACAAGTGTTGGCCTTGGCGCGCAAGGAGGCGGACCGCTTCAATCACAATTTCGTCGGCACCGAGCATCTCCTCCTCGGCCTCATCAAGCTCGGCCAGGGCGTCGCCGTCAACGTCCTGCAGAAGCTCGGCTTGGACCTCGAAACCGTCCGCATGGAAGTCGAAAAACAGGTCGGAACCGGCCCTGATCAGAAGATGATTGGCAACATCCCTTACACCCCGCGCGTCAAGAAGGTTTTGGCGCTGGCGGCCAAGGAGGCCAAGGCCCTCAATCACACTTACGTCGGTACCGAACACATCCTCCTCGGCTTGCTCCGCGAGGGCGACGGCGTCGCCGCCCGCGTCTTGAAGAATCTTGATGTTGACATCGAGCAGACCCGCCAGGAAATCCTGAAGGAGCTGGACCCCAATTTTGCCGCCTCCGAGGAACCCCAGGCCGGCGGCCAGGCCGATCCCACCCCGGAAAAGGCCCCCGAGAAGAAAGGCGAAGTCAAGACTCCCGCCCTCAAGGCCTTCGGACGCGACCTGACCGACATCGCCCGCAAGGGCGAAATGGACCCGGTCATCGGCCGTCAAAACGAAATTGAGCGCGTCATCCAAATCCTGTGCCGCCGCACCAAGAACAATCCTGTTCTGCTCGGCGAAGCCGGCGTGGGCAAGACCGCCATCGTGGAGGGCTTGGCCCAGGAAATCGCCCGCGGCAATGTCCCGGAAATCCTGCGCGAGAAGCGCGTCATCACTCTCGACCTCGCTTTGATGGTCGCCGGCACCAAATATCGCGGCCAGTTCGAGGAGCGCATCAAGGCCGTCATGGACGAAATCCGGCGCGCCAAGAACATCATTTTGTTCATCGACGAATTGCACACCATTGTCGGCGCAGGCTCGGCTGAAGGCACGATGGACGCTTCCAACATTATCAAGCCCGCCTTGAGCCGGGGCGAAATGCAGTGCATCGGCGCGACCACCCTTAACGAATACCGCAAATACATCGAGAAGGACGCCGCCCTGGAACGCCGTTTCCAGACGGTCAAGGTCGAAGCGCCCTCCGTCGAGGAGGCGGTGCAGATTCTTAAAGGCGTCCGCCCCAAATACGAGGAGCATCAAAAGGCCGAGATCACCGATCAGGCCATCGAATCGGCTGTCAAAATGTCCGATCGTTACATCACCGACCGGTTTTTGCCCGACAAGGCGATTGATGTCATGGATGAGGCCGGCTCTCGCGCGCGCATCGGCACCATGACCCGCCCCCCAGAGGTCAAGGAACTTGAGGCCGACATCGAAAAGATCAAGGGCCAGAAGGAACGCGCCATCAAAGATCAGGATTTCGAAGGCGCCGCTGCCATGCGCGACAAGGAAAAGCAGGCCAAGGAAAAGCTGGACTCCGTTTTGTCCGCCTGGCGCGCCAGCCGCGAGGAAAAGCGCGTCACCGTCGGCGAAGAGGACATTTTGCACGTCATCTCCAAATGGACCGGCATCCCCTTGCGCCGCATGGAGAAAGACGAAGCCCAGCGCTTGCTCGCCTTGGAAAAGGAAATGACCCGCATTCTTGTCGGCCAGAAGGAAGCCGTCTCCGCCCTGGCCAAGGCCTTGCGCCGTTCGCGGGCGGATTTGAAGGACCCGCGTCGGCCCATCGGCACCTTTGCCCTGCTCGGCCCTACCGGCGTCGGCAAAACCCTGCTGGCCAAGGCCCTGGCGGAAATTTTGTTCGGCGACCCCAAAGCCCTCATCCAACTGGACATGAGCGAATACATGGAGCGCCACAACGCGTCGCGCATGGTCGGTTCGCCCCCGGGCTACGTCGGCTACGAGGAAGGCGGCCAGCTCACGGAACAAGTCCGCCGCCGCCCTTATTCCGTCGTGCTCTTTGACGAAATCGAGAAGGCTCATCCCGACGTCATGAACATGCTGTTGCAAATCCTTGAGGAAGGAAAACTGACCGACAACGTGGGCCGCGTCGTCAATTTCCGCAACACCATCGTCCTCTTGACCTCCAACGTCGGGGCCGAGCTGATCCGCCGCAATTCCACCCTCGGCTTCTCCCCCATCAGCGACGAGCACAGCTACGACAAGATGAAGGAAAAAATACTTGACGAAGCAAAGCGGATATTCAAGCCGGAATTTCTCAACCGCCTGGACGACGTTATCGTCTTCCGTTCCCTGACCAAGCCGGACCTGCTGGAGATTCTCGACCTGGAAATTGCAAAAGTGACCGACCGCCTGAAGGCCAAGCAGCTTCATCTCACTTTGGATCAGCCCGCCAGGGATTTCCTGGTGGACAAGGGCTACGACCCGACCTATGGCGCGCGGCCCATGCGCCGGGCGGTGGAACGTTATCTGGAAGACCCGTTGGCGGAAGAAATCCTCAAAGGCAACCTGCATCCCAACGACCCGATCACGGTCACCTTTGGCGACGGCAAACTCGTTTTCAAGCAGGAAACCCCGGCCGCCCCCGCCGCCCCCGAGGCCCTCTCCAGCTAGCTGCGGCGGAGACCATTTGAATAACCTGCGGCGGGATTGGCCGGACGGTCGTCCGATGAAAAGGAGCCGCACAAAACCAATGCTGTTCCTTCTCCCCGGGGGAGAAGGTCAGAGATGAGGGCGAGCCAAAATACAAATTTCTAATTCCCTCGAATTCAACGGAATTAAATCAACGTCGCTTTATTCCACGCCGACATGATCACACGTAGAAAAGAGTCCGTTCGAACCGCTGCCTGAATTTGGCCGCCGTCAATAGGAACAATCAGGAGGCGCTCATGGGAACCACGAAGCATTTCTTTCGTTACCGTATCGGTAAAACCATTCCAAGAAATGAGGAATCCCAGTGAGCACCTTCCCTTCCGATTTTCCATTTTACTTCTGAATTCCACAAATTCGTTTTTACCACACTTCGATGACCAATTTTTGCATTCGACAAGAATAATTGCTTCTTCGCGTCTAAGCTTTGGATCACCACTCCCATTTGAGATAACTAAGTCGATTTCTTCTGTTTCCGTTATTATTCGCCTATCGTCTACACTGAATCCCTCAATGCTACTAAAGAGGCATGCAACAAGTTCCTCCAGAGTTCGGCCTTTTTCATCCGATGTGTTGGCGTTCTTTACCGCCTCGATCAACGATTGCAGCTTTTCTATTGCCCGAAACCCGCTTTTATCGGTTGTTGAGAACTCCATTATCCACTTTTTGACTGCTTCTATGTCTTTCGGATCAGAGAGCGTGCGCCCGATAGTTAAGCCACCGGGTTCCACTAAAATAAGGGATGCTCGCCTCTCATCTTGCGGGATAAGCCGTTCGGTTAATTCGTTAAGTTTTCGAAGGATTTCATCCCAAAAACTCTGCCGATCTTTTCGGGGCCACTCAGAAGGGGTGAAAGTGAGCTGGACCCCTATTTTTAGACCACTGGTTAAGTTCGACTTTTGCCGGTCTGCTGTAGATAAGAAAGAGCAGACTTATGAAAGCAAAACGGAAAAGACACAGTGCGGCCTTC